>CAYPUD010000059.1:0-6143 GCA_964413955.1 uncultured Methanosarcinales archaeon | reverse complement strand
TTTTTAGAGGATGGAGTTTTTTTAATCTAAAAATAGCGGGGCAGAAGATTGTTTTAAGCTGGAAATAAATCTGTGCTGAAAAAATCAAGTGAAGACTGCGCTTGGCACAGGAGAACATGAAAGTTGACTTAGCAAGTTATCGGCAAATTTTTAAACTTGACCAAAAAACATCAACTAAAATGCTGCTAGGATTTGATAAGCTAAAAGAACTTGTAAGAAATGCTAAACTCCTGGAAGATCTTCCGGATAGTGAGCTAGAAAAAAAAGGAGGAGTCTCTTTTGATCTGAGATTAGGAGAAGTGCATGAGTTCACAGGAGAGGGATTTCTTGGCATCAATGAAAGAAAAACTCCTGATACAAGAATTCTTGGCAAATTCAGTGAGGAAGAAACAAAAAAAGTTGTTCTGGAGCCTGGAAAATATTATGTTGTGAAAACAATAGAGAAAGTCAACACACCAAAATACCTTGCTTTCAAGATGATACCTCGCTCAACATTATTCAGAAGCGGACTGCTTCTTTTGGGAGGATTAGGAGATCCAGGATATTGCGGAGAGATAACAATGGGCCTGCTTAACTTAAACAAGTTTCCTTTCACAATTGAATTAGGCTCAAGAATAGCAAATATTGTGTTCCATAAGGTCGATGGTAAAACAGAAGAGTATGAAGGAAAATATCAAGGGGGACTGATTGGAACAAAAGACGCATAGAAGACGAATATACTGAAACTCAGGTATTCAAATCAAAAAGAGCATCAATCAGTTTTCTTATTCTGCTTCAGCATCTCAACCCATTCCTCATCAACAGTAAAAAGCTCGCTGTCAGCGCCAACATCAAACAATCCAAGCCTTGCGCCTGCGTCAAGCCAGCCATGAGCATAATTCAAAGCAGCGAATGCAGTGACAAGATCCCCTTTCTCCCTGAAACGATGCGCATCATCAAAATAACGCTGAGCCATGTCAAGAAAATCTTCTGCAGCTTTCTTCCAATCAAAACTGCCTGACTCCGTTAGCTTCACTTTTTTCAGAGCCCTGCCAGTAACATCAAAATACTTGTTCAGCTTCTCCTCAGAAACCCTCGAAATATTCTCCATCTTTTACACCAAAAAAAATGAATCACGAATCAAATGACAAACAAAAAATCACAAGACAAAACAAAAAAGGTAATAAAAAATGATTAAAAATATAAAAAATTAAGGCTAAGCTTCAGCCTCATCCTTCTCTTTATTATGGGCCCCTGGCGCGGGCCGCCTGATAGTCATAGGGATAACATCCTTCTCCAACTCAATCTTAGCGATCTCAACAGGGTTGTACTTGATCTTCTTCAGATCCTCATCGCTCAACTTGATAAGAAAAGGAGCTCCCATGCTGATCTGCAACGCTCTGCTACCTACCATCCTGGCGATTTCATATTTAGTAAATTTCTTTTTCATGATCCCACCTTTTACCTTTTCAGCTTTTTTCTAAGCTCGGGCGCTAACTTTTGAGCTATATCAATAACCTTGCCGATATCCTCTATACTCAAAGGCTCTTCACCACCCTTCTGCATTGCGCTGATCTCATTATCCTCAGTCAAAGCGACAGTGAGCCTTGAATCATAAGCAAGTTCCTCACTAGGAAGAGGATCAACAATAAAATGATCGCCTATCTTATAAGCTGTTATTGTTATCGGCAGTTTAGTCAAAGGCAATTTCTTATCAGTCTTCTTTGAATAATCAATAACGCCATCAGAGACTGCTGGAAACTTAGCATCTGTCAAAGCAGCAAGCACTGCCAACGCAGAAGCGTCCAACAGATTGCCATCATCATTGATAGTGCAAATATCCACCATCACGCTCCATACTTTTTCTCCTTTTTTCACACAAAGCTTCTCAAAATCAATCGCTTTACTTTCTCTTACACCCCTGTCAATCACTCTTGAGATCTCAATCGCCTCCTCACCAGGAGGTCCAGGCTCAAACTCAGGATTACTCGCAGGCAAAAGCTCTGCATTGACCATCAAGTTACCCTTATCAGGAGTGTCTGGGTAAGGCTCTTCCAAGGCCATCTTTACGCCAGCAAGAACCTCTGTCTTACCGATCTTCACCCTGGCGCTTCCCTCAGCAGAATGACTAATTCCCAGCTCAACAACAACATCCCTGAACTGCTCCTTCTTCCTGCCATCATACCTAATATCCTTCTGCAAGGACTTAAGCAAATGAATTTTTTGATCCTTATTCATTTTCATCACTCCTTAAACTTTTCTCTCAAAGCTTTTCTTTGAATCTTATCGATCTCCAAACATTTCTGCTTGCCGATCTCAAGAATCTTCATCAGATTCTCCTTTGACACGCCACCATCCAACTGCAGCAGGCTAATCTTATCCATACTAGGAATGTACGCAAGAGGAATATCTGTCGCACCAAGATCACAATCCTCGTTAGAGTTTATATCGACAAGAATCTCATTGTCCAAGAAACCCATGCTCATCGCGCTCACCAAGTCCTTCATCAACAACCCAGCATCAGCAAGAGCCATAGATGCTGCGCAGATTCCAGCGCATCTCGTGCCTGCATCTGTCTCAGGCAGATCGATAAAAACATCAACAACAGCATTAGGGAAATCCTCAAGATTCAGAACAGGCAAGAGCGCTTTTGAAATCAACATGCTGATCTCTTTGCTTCTCCTGTTCCCACCTGGACGAACCCTGTCACCATGCCCTGAAAAAGGCATCATACTATAATTACATCTCAAGATTCCCTTATCAGGATTCTGCAAAAATTTAGGGTGTAAGTCCCTAGGCCCATAAACAGCTGCAATGGCTTGAGTGTTTCCGATCTTAAACATCGCGCTGCCATCGGCTCTTGGAATAACCCCAACCTTAGCTGTGATAGGCCTCATCTCATTCGCTTTTCTTCCATCAATTCTTTTAATCGCCATTTTCATTCACCTTTTCTTAAAATTCTGTACTGCTTCAACCTTCTTGCCAGTCTTCTCTTCCAAAAATTTAGAGACCCTATCAGTCAGCCCAGACTTATGAGCCTCTGCCTCAACAAGCTTAATGGCTTCAACAGCAATGACCTCATTCTCAGGCTCACCATCAATCCAGACCATACCATTCTGGCCGATAATAATATTGCAGCCAGTTGCCTGTTTTATCATGGACACCATGCTGCCTTCCTTGCCAATGATCCTTGGAACCTTATTTGTGTTGACATTCACAAACCTTCCGCCCTTAAGCTTCCTTAACCCAGGCCCCATCATAGACACATCAACAAGCCTCTGAGAAGTCACATTAATGATCTTACAAACGATAAAATCATCGATTGCAAAATACCTCGTCAGGTCAGCTCCTTTAGGGATAAACTCGCTTGTCGCCTCTTTCATAGAAAGAACTGCGCTATAAGGAGAACCAAAATCAATCCTCCAACCAGACATCAAGACATCAATTATCTTTCCGATCACGCGGTCATTCACTTTAGGCATGTAAGCGCCGCTTAAAGGAACCAGCTTTATTACGTTTCCATCAATGTGGACTAAACCCACCCTTTCTGCAAAAATGTCTGAATCAGACCTGTAAGTCCCTTTTCCTGGAAGGAACCCCATCCCAGAAGCTATCTTATCTCCTGGAACCACAATATCTTTATCCTTTACAAATGCTTCATCCGTCATTTTTCTTAACCTCTTGTAGCAATAATCTTTGCCTGAGCATCACCCTTAGTCACCTTGTTGACCAGATCAAGAAATTCTTCGACAATACCTCCAGGAATCTCTATTACTGCGTGCCAAGAACCATCATTCAGCCATTCATCCTTCAGCAGCTTACCAAAAGATTTTACCTGAGGGTAAGCCTTTCCCGCCTCAGCAGCAGGAATAATCACATCAACATCTTTGACAACAAACTTGATCGGAAGAACAGGCCTTAATGCTTTGATGACATCCTGCACTTGCTGTTCAGCAGGCTTGTGCTCATCAATCCTGACCTTAGCCTCGTCAAGAGCTGCTTCAATCCTTGCAATAGGATGAGGCGCATTGGTTCTTGGATCAATACCATTCCTGTGGATATAATCTATGATCTTCCTCTTCTTCTGCTCAATCTGACTCTTCCTGTACTCAGAAGTGACCTGAACATCACCTTGTTGAATGATGACCTTTGCGATCTCAACAGGATCTGTTGTCTTGAACACTTTCTTAAGGGTCTGCTCACTTGCAAGATTTCCTTTCTTAGCATCAGAATAAATCTGAGGATGCACTAATGCATCACCAACCATGTTAGGATCCTTCCTTGCCCTGATCGCAACCTCAGGATCAATAACTATCTCAAACTTATCTGAACCTTTCTTCAATCTTGCAATATTCATCTAAAACCTCTCACTTCTTCTTCAAGAGCTTCTCAAGATGCTCTTTTTTCACTTCAACAAATTTCTTATCAGTCTTGTTGATATAAGCTGCATCCAGTCTTTCAATATCAAAATTCTTTCCCAGAAAACTCTTCAAAGCCTTGACACAGATTTTCAGGCCTTCCTCAATAGTAAGCTTCTCAGAATATTCTTTCTCTAAGATATCTTCTATTTCTTCTTCTCCTTCACCGATCACTGTGGCTCTGAACTGAAAGAAAATCCCTGTAGGGTCTGTCTCAAACAACTTAGGGCCATCCTCATCAACGCCTGCAAAAATCAGGCTTACTCCAAAAGGCCTGAGGCCTCCGCTTTGTGTGCAGACCTGCTTCAGATTACAGACATCCTTAACAATAGTGATTATATCAATAGGTGAATCATAAGTCACACTATGCTGCTGAGCCTTAAGTTGCGCCCTCTCTATCAGGACTCTTGCATCAGAAAGTATTCCTGAAGCGGTTGCTGCGATATGCTCATCAATCTGAAATATCTTTTCCACGCTTTCCGGCAGGATAAGCTTATCAACAATCCTCTTGTCAGCCACAAGGATCACTCCATCAGAACAGACCATTCCAATGGCTGTACTACCTTGCTTAACAGTCTTCTTTGCGTACTCAACTTGCAAAAGCCTTCCATCAGGACTAAACATCGTTATAGCCCTGTCATATCCCATCAATTGATGCGGCATCGGTTGCATAATTACCCTCCTTTTATGATGCTAAAAACCTGTCCATTTTCTTAAGAACTCCACTAACTCCTAAGCTTCTTAAGACAACAGGCTCGCTTCCTATATTCTTAGCCAAACAAAAAGAAGCCCTGAGCTTGTCCAGAAAACCTGCACAAACCCTAATAACTCCTTTATTGGCTTTATATTTCTCTTTCAAAATAATCAGGCCCATATCAGCCAGACCCTTAATTCCCAAAAAATTAAGACAAGATTCAAGGATCAGCTCTGACGCCTGCTTAAAGCTCAATTGTTTTTCAGAAACAATCTCAAAAGCAACATAACGCTTCTTTTCTCTTAAACTTGATAATAAAGGCTTAATCTTTTCCATTGTTTTCATGGAGAATGTAACGGTCTCCTTCTCTCTCTAAAACAGAGAATCTGAGATGATTTATAAAAGTATCGATTTTAGGTTTTGCGCGAAGCCGACAGAAAAACCAAAAGATTTAAATATAAGTTATGAATATATATTCATTAGAGGTTTTGAATACTAATTCAGAACACTCTGGAGGTAAAAAAAATGCCATTTGGAGATAGAACAGGACCAATAGGACAAGGCCCAAGAACAGGAAGAGGGCTTGGATTCTGCGGAGGCAACAACGCCCCAGGATACACCGTTGGTGGAAGAGGATTTAGAGGGGGATTCAGAGGAGCTGGATTTGGCAGAGGCAGAGGCTTTGGAAGAGGAGCTGGATTTGGATTTGGCAGAGGAGCAGGATACGGGTTTGGCAGAGGCTTTGGAGCAGGCTTTTGGCAAGATGAAAGCTTTGCCCAACCAAAGCCATTAACCAAAGAAGAAAAGAAAAGGCTTTTAATGAATGAAAAGAAAGAGATAGAAAAAGAGCTGAAAGAACTTGAAGAAGAACTAAAAAAGCTGAAATAAATGCCAAACAAACAAAAAGAAACAACAAAAAAAGAAGCGATAATAAAATCATTGACATCCTTCTATAGGACACTGCCTATATTAATAGGCATCCTGTTGCTATTAGGCCTTTTCCATTCTTTTCTTCCAAAAGAGATCCTGCTGAAGCTATTTCAAGGAAAACC
>CAYPUD010000058.1:0-6345 GCA_964413955.1 uncultured Methanosarcinales archaeon | reverse complement strand
AATGATAAAAAACTTGGGAGTGGACGATTCTAACGCAAATGATTATATCGAGTATTGTTATAATATCATCATGTTTCTCATAAGATCACACATGCTTAGACAAGGATTTACAAGTTCTGGAAGAGGCGCTCACGAAGCAGAAGTCTCTTTTACAAAAAAACTTAATTTTAGTTCTTCAGAAACGCAAATTTTAGATCAATTGAGATATTTCAGGAATGGTATCCTTTATTACGGAAAACGATTCGACAGAGAGTATGCAGAAAAGATCATTGAATTCACAAAACAAATCTATATTAAACTCACGAATGAAAAATAAACAAAAAAGCCAAAGAGATGATCAATCAAAACAACATAGAAAAAAACAATAGCAAAGCGCTGAAAGAGACAAAAACAAAAATACCCATCCAGACCTTAAACTTCAGGCTAAAAGTCTTCTGAACATCCAGATTACTCAGGACATCATGAACAGAATCACTCCATGAATCAAAAATACTCTTATCCTTCTCCTCAAGATGCTTATGAATGATGTGACGCATGTGAAACTTGTTCTTAGCCTTACGCATCCTTCCAGCCAGCTCAATCTCCTTCACAGAATCCTGAACCCACTGAGCAAAATCATTCCTATCAGAAGTGACATGATGACTAAAAACATCATCAGGCATCTCAGCCAACTCGTCCTTAAGCATATGCAAACCATTCAAACGCTTCCCATCCTTAAGAATGAACTCCTCACCCTCAGGAGCAAAAGTCATCTCCTCACCTCCAACAAAGACCTTACAACATGCTTCAACAACACCCTCTGCGCTTCTAAGCGATCATTAACCAACTGGAGGTCATCAGCAAGAACATCGTCCTTAAACACGCCCTTAATCCAATTGCTAAAATCATTCTTAAACTCATTGACATGATGACTAAAAACATCATCAGGCATATTCTCCAGCTCATCAATAAGATGGATCAAACTCCTCAGCTTACGGCCATCATTAAGAACAAAAGCGACATCAGCCCTGCACTTCCTTAAAACTTTAGGAGTCTGCCTTCTCGGATGAGGATCTCTCTTAACAATAGGCGTAATATGCCTCTCAATATCTGCCTTCTTAACCTTATTCTTAACCTTCTTTTCAGATACCGCCTTCTTAGGAGCAGACTTAACTGTTTTTTTCTTTCTCTTACCAGCATTAACAGACTTTTTCTTAGCCATAATTCACGCACCCCTTTTCCTTTTAACAGAAGATTTATTCTTTTTTAAAACTTTCGCAGTAAACTTCCCAGAACCAAGAAAATTTCTTCTCTTAAGCCTGTGGACAATATCATTCAACACGTTCATAAACGCAACATAACCCTCATAAGGAGTATCATAAGGATTAAAGTACTTATGCACATCACCATCATTAAACCACTTAGTGCACATGTAATAAAAATGATCTGATGTAGTAAGCCTTCTCCACGAATCAATCAATTGAGCGTCATCAGACCTCAGAACAGCCCCTTTGATCCTGTATAATTGCGCAGCAGCACTCTTCTGCAAGTCATTACCTAACCAAGCACTAACATCACGCTCAGTATCAGCCCAACTGACCAGCTCAGGCACACTTAAACTCACCTTTGAACCAAACTTGATTAAGTCAGAAGGATGAAAAAACTCCAGACCAGCATTTTTCAACTCAGCAGGCAAACTTTTCAGAAAATCAAAAATACCTGTATCTGCCCATTGATGCTCTCCAAAAGTCTCATAATCAAGAAACAGATTCACAAAATCACCTTCACTGTTCTTAATCCATTCCGCAAACTTGCGCGCAGTCAAAGGCCAACCCTGCCAGTTCCTGTCACCAAAACGAAAAGCGATATCATCACTCAACCTATAATTCTTCAACAAAAGCTTCACACCAGAACCTTTAGCATCATAAACAAAATTAGGGCTTCTCTGCCCAAGAACCTTATCAGCACCCTCTGCAAGGACGGCCTTAAAGCCAAGCTTACTGACTTCTTTAGCCAAATCATCTGAATAGATCAATTCAGTATTCCTGAAAACCCTTGGCTTTTGGCCAAAGAACTCTTTTATAATCCTCAGATGATCCGCAACCTGCTGCCTGAATTCCTCCTTATCAAACAAAAAAGCAAGGCTATGATGATAAGTCTCAGCAAGAAACTCAACCCTGCCAGTATTAGCAAGGGCCTTGAAACTCCTCAAAACTTCAGGAGATGAATCCCTGAACTGTTCCAACGCAGTTCCTGTGATGCTGAAAGCAACCTTAAAACCCTCAAAAGAATTTAAAGCGTCCAACAACACATTATTTGCAGGGAGGTAACATTTCTCAGCCACCTTGCTGAGAATATCTTTATTCTTCTTATCATCAAAATAATCCTGAGACTTTCCAATATCAAAAATACTAAAACCCTTTCTGATACGAAAAGGCTGATGAACCTGAAAGTACAAACACACTCCTTTTATGATTCCCACCCTAAAACTTCGTGATAAATATCCAAGACAGCTTTCGCAGGCTTGTAAATGTCATGAGCCAAGACCTCTTTAAAACCATTGCGTTTCAACTCCCTCTTCAAAGCAGGATAACGAAGAACGCCCACAATATAGTTTGCCATTTTATTGATATCCCAAAAATCAACCTTAAAACAATTCTTGATCACTTCTCCTGCTCCGCTCTGCCTGCTTATAATGAGAGGTGCCTTATTGATCAAACTCTCCAATGCAACAAGACCAAAAGGCTCGCTCACAGAAGGCATAACAAAAACATCAGACATCTGAAAAGCCTTATGAACATCCTCCCCTTTCAACGCCCCTGTAAAAATAACATGATCATCAATCTTAAGATTATGAGCTTGAGAAATCAACTGATGCATCATAACACCACTCCCTGCAACAACAAACTTAACATTCTCCTCAAACTCTAAAACCTTCTTTGCAGCTTGCAAGAAATAATCTCCGCCTTTCTGAATTGTCAGTCTTCCGAGAAAAAGGACAATCCTATTCTGCTTGCTAAGCTCTGAACTGAAATTCAAGGAATAAGCAGGATTATCCTGATCAATACCCCAATGAACAACTTTAATCTTATCTGGCGAAACATCATAATGCAACAGGATGTTATTCTTTGAAAAAAAAGAATTGGTTATTATCAAATCAGCCTGCTGAAGACCCTGCATCTCAAGAAACTCAACATGAGGGTGCGGATTATTTGCTGTCCTATCAAACTCTGTTGCGTGCAAATGAACAACCAAGGGCTTGCCAGATATTTTTTTCGCTAAAATCCCTGCCTTATAAGTCATCCAATCATGAGCATGAATAACATCAAAATCAAACTTTTTTGCGATATCAACGCTACGCTCAGCATAACGCTCAACCTCACCAAACAAATCAAAACCATAAACACTATCAGGACAATCACCTGGCTGAGCATAAGCAGACAAAGAACTCTCAACAGCATTGACATCAACACCAACAAGATCGACAAAACTAACATCCTTTTTAAGATTTGAAGGCATAACAAAAGTAACTTTAGTGTCAAAACTAGCCAAACCCTTCACCAGATCATGACAAGCAGTACCAAGACCACCTGACTTAAAAGGCGGAAACTCCCAACCAAACATCAAAACTTTAGGATTTAACATAGTCTTTCAAGATATCTCTTGCGGTTAAAATACCCACAACCCTCCTGTTCTCTACCACAACAACTGAGCTAATGCCTGCTTTGGCCATGGTATTGATCGCTTCAGTCATAGAACTACCAGGCCTGATAGAATAAAGAGGAGAATAAGACACCAAAGTCCTTATAGGTGCATTGACCTGGCTTGATTTTTCACCCATATCATAACCACTCCTCTTAAAACCCTGATGCTGCGCAGCACTGGAGAGCTTCAAAGAAGCTCTTGTCCAAACATGAAAATTCCTCACTAAATCACCAAGCGTAAGCATACCCAAAAACTCTTTATTCTTATTCACCACAGGAACCCTGCTGAACTTCAGCTTATTAAACAAATTTATTACCTCTCCTACAGGAGTGTTGACGAACACTGTTTTTGGAGCTCTTGAGTAAAATGACTCAACAGGCACGCCCCTATACTCCTTACGAATACTCTTCAGCACATCAACAATGTTTACAACACCCAAAAACTTTCCCTTATCAAAGACGGGAAGGATCTTAACATCAGAAGAAAACATGAGCTTTGCAATATCTTTCAGACCAGAATCAAGGCTTAGCACAGGCACAAAGAAATTAGTCTTAGCTCTGGATCTCCTCTTGACAATATTAGAGATCTTCATCTTAGACGGATCAATCCTGCTCTTGAGCAAAAATATCTTTGAGATCACTCCAACGTATTTCTTCTTATCAAAAACAACAGCATGACTGCCCTTTTTTTGCTTAAATTTGCCTATTAATTTAGAGACTGTTTCAGATAGCTCTGCCTTTATGAAATCCTTTGAGACCAAATCTTTTGCAACAACCACAATTCCACCTCTTTACAAAACACAAAAAAGAACTGCAAGTTTTTAAATGTTCTGCAAAAGAATTCACAAAATAAGGGTAGAACAGAACTCTTCAGCATGAGATATGAAAAAAGCAATGGTGTTAGGCTTAAAAGTCTTATGCTGAAAAACATGTGCGGAGTGATGCAACAGAAAAAGACTCTTGAGTTGAACAAGAGGCACGCTTTTTGCGCGCGGACTTATTATTTGCAGAAAAATTTCCATGAAAAATAATCGCAGAATAAAAGCAAGTTTTTAGGAAAGAAAAAAAAGCTTTGAAGCGCAAAAAAAATCCGAGAACTATGCTTAGCAGTAAATATACTAATTTGACTTTACCAAAAATCGAAAGGTTTATATAGTTGTATACACTTATACAACAAATTATGGATCAAGAAACAATACTGCATTACCCACAATTAGATACAGTACTAATGGTTGAAGAATTTATTAAAGAGCATTCTGGCGAATTTAAAAAAAGAAGCCTCTGGGAGCACTTGCCTAGAAAAATGATGTACCAAACATTTTGTGTCATCTTTGATTACCTTTTAGATTCTGGAAAGATCGCAAAAGATAAAGACAACAAGATAGCGTGGATTTGGAATCCAGAAATAGTTAAAAAATATCTCAGCAATCCAGAGTTGAGAGCTAAATGAAATCAGTCGTATACTTTGCAGATGAAAAATTAAAAGAAGCTTACAATAAACTTAAGAATTCTAAGGTAGAAGACAGAATGACATATAAATGGATCTCCAGAGCTATTGATGACTTAGAAACAAATGCTTTTTGTGGAATTCAAATACCAAAAAAAATAATCCCTAAAATCTATATTGATAAATATCAAATAGATAATCTATGGAAATATGATCTACCAAAAGGATGGAGATTATTATATTCTGTAGCTAATGGAGAAATTCTCATTGTCTCCATCATCATAGAATGGATGAGCCATAAGGAATATGAAAGAAGATTCAAGTACTAGCTTTTCTAAGAAAAATTCAAGTTTTAGAATCTTTTGGATTGAGTAAATTCAATTAAGGCCAAACATTAGACTATAATCAAAAAGCACAAAAAAAACATTACTTTCTCAAATATTTCCTGCCAATGCCGACATAATCAAAACCTAATTGGTTCAGTCGTTCAGGATCAAAGATATTCCTTCCATCAAAAATAACAGGGAACTTCAGCAAGGATTTTATCTCCTCAAAATCAGGGGAACGATAGACAGGCCACTCAGTCAAGAGAACCAAAGCATCAGCACCTTTCAAGGTATCGTATTTGCTGTCAAAATATTCAATCCTATCACCAAAGATCTTTTTAGCATTCTCAATACCCTTAGGATCATTAGCTTTGACCTTAGCGCCATTCTGCAACAAGAAATTAATGATATCAATAGCAGCAGACTCTCGTACATCATCAGTTTTTGGCTTGAATGTAAGACCCCAAACAGCAAAGACCTTGCCATTCAAACCACCCTTATCACTGAAATAAGCCCCAAACTCTCTTGCGAGAAAAGACTTATGCTCAGAATTTGAGATATCTATCGAGCTAATAATCTTTGGAGCAAGATTCTTCTGCTTAACAGCAAAAACCAAACCCTTAATATCTTTTGGAAAACAACTGCCGCCATAACCAGAGCTAGGATACATAAACTCCCAACCAATACGCCTATCAGAACAAACACCATTACGAACACGCATGATATCTGCACCAAAAGCAGAACAGACCTCAGCAAACTCATTGATCAAAGCAATCTTGCTGGCAAGAAAAGTATTAGAAAACAACTTAGTAAGCTCAGCTTCAACAGGCTTCATGAAAATCAGCTTCTGCTTCTTTATAGAGAAAGGCTCATAAAGATTAGCCATAAT
>CAYPUD010000057.1:0-6354 GCA_964413955.1 uncultured Methanosarcinales archaeon | reverse complement strand
GCTTCTTTTCTTTATGAAAGAGGGGATGTTTCAGGACAAAGTAAAAGGAATTCCAAGATGCAAAATCTGCCCGAACAATTGTGTGATTCCTGAAGGAAAGGCAGGAATCTGCGGGATAAGAGGAACAAAAGACGGAAAAGTGCAGTTATTGGCTTATGGGCAGGTGTCTGGTATGAATGTTGACCCAATAGAAAAAAAGCCATTATATCATTTCTTTCCGTCAAAGGAAATATTCTCAATAGGGAGTTTTGGCTGCAACATGAGCTGCCTGTTCTGCCAGAATTATGATATATCAACAATGAAAACAGAAAACCTTGCTCCAGGAATGCAGGAATTCACACCAGAAGAGATAATAAAGTTCTGTGAGGAAAGCGGAACAAGAATGATAGCTTTCACGTACAACGAGCCCACAATAACTTATGAGTTTGTCTATGACACAGCAAAACTCGCCAAAGAAAAGGGAATAAAGACAGTCCTTGTGACAAATGGGTTCATAAGCATAGAACCGTTGAGGGAACTGGCAAAATACATAGACGCAGCAAACATAGACCTGAAGGGCTTTGACGAAAAATTCTACAGGGAAATATGCGGAGCAAGGCTTAAGCCAGTGCTGGAAGCGATAAAAGAATACAAGAAAGCAAAAGTTTGGATTGAGCTAACAAACCTATTGATTCCAGGAAAGAATGATAATCCTGAGAAGATCGAAGAGATGTGCAAGTGGATCAAAGAGAATGTCGGAAAAGAGACCCCCCTGCATTTCTCAAGGTTCTTTCCTATGCATAAGATGACAGATGTGCCACAGACAGAGATGAAAACATTATTAGAAGCAAAAAGGATTGCGAAAAAATATCTGGACTTTGTGTATGTAGGTAATATTACTGATGATGAGCTGAACAGCACATTCTGTCCAAAATGCAAAAAACTGATAATAGAACGAACAGGATATTCCACAAAAAGCTTGCTCGATGGAGACAAGTGTCCTTTTTGCAAGACAAAAATAGCAGGGGTGTTTGAAAGATGAAAGCAAGAGAGCCAGCAGTGGCGGGAATGTTTTATCCAGCAGAAGAAAGTGAACTAAGAACAGAGATAAAGCAATTTTTGGGCAATGCTGAAATAAAGTTGACACAAGAGCAAATTAAAAACCTGAAAGCAGTGATATCTTCTCATGCAGGATACAAGTTTTCAGGAAAAACTATGGGGTATTCATTCCGAGCAGTCCTTGAGCATATCAAAGGATCTGAAACAGAGAAATACAAAGTGATAATCCTCTCACCAATACATGCTTTCTATCATGAGGGGATGTGCATGCTCAACACTGAATATTATGAGACTCCTTTAGGAAGAATAAGAGCCCTGCAGAACAATGAGATAGATAAGGTAGCGGATGATAAAGGAGAACACAGCATAGAAGTTCTGCTGCCATTCTTGCAAGAAGTCTTCAGAGAAGCAGGAAAAGAATTTGAAATCCTGCCAGTGATGGTCGGGCCTTTCAGAGATGATGATCTTGAGAGATTTGCAGAGATAATCAAGAAAGAAATCTCAGAAAAAACTTTGGTTGTTGTATCATCTGACCTGAGCCATTACTTGCCTGAAGAAGAAGCAAAAAGGATTGATGCAGAAAGCATAAAGAATATTGTCTCAAAAAGATTATCAGGGTTTGATGCATGCGGACAGTTTCCGATAAGAATCCTGAATAAGATTGCGTCAGAAAAAGGGTGGAAAGCAGAACTGTTGGATTATTCACATTCAGGAGAAGTAATGCAAAGCAAAGAAGGGGTGGTAGGCTATGCAGCAATCGCATACTTTCAATGAAGAAGAAAGAAAAGAACTTCTAGGGCTGGCGAGAAAAGCAATAAAGTCAAAGTTTGAAGGGAAGAACATCACAGAAAAGAACACAAACCCTAAATTTGAAGAAAAAAGAGGCGTATTTGTTACATTGACAAAAGGAGGAGAGTTAAGAGGGTGCATAGGGAATATAATGCCTGTGAAGACAATCTATGATGGAGTTATGGATAACGCAGTCAATGCAGCATTCAATGATCCGCGATTCCCTCCTCTTACAGAAGAAGAGCTTGGAGAAGTTAAGATAGAGATATCAATCCTTACAAAACCAGTAAGATCCACAATAGAAAAAGTGAAGAAAGGAGATGGGGTGATAATAGAATATGATGGAAGGAGCGCAACATTCCTGCCGCAAGTGTGGGAAGATCTTCCTGAAAAAGAAGATTTCATGAGCCATCTGTGCATGAAAGCAGGTCTTGACGCTGATCATTGGAAGAAAAGACCCTTGGATGTTGAAACCTATTCTGTAGAGAGTTTTGAAGAATGAAGTTTTTTTAGGGCCAAAAGCAGTATATTAATTCAAACAATCAGGAAAGAATGCTAATATTTCATTCTTTTCTCATAATCTTTGTGATTGAACCATTCTAGAATGGCAGAAATCAACTCAACTTCATCATCAGCAGTAACAGTGTATAATAACCTCCAAGCATTCGGCAGATTATATTTCCATAGGTTGTTTATGCCATATCTTTGAATATATTCTTTTGGGATCAACTTCTTAGGAATCTGGATGCCTGCGAAAGCATTTTGTCTTAAGTCTTTAATTGCTTTAATTATTCCTTTCTTAACAGGGTCAGCGTCATTCAAAGAAAAGAAATTCTCCTCTAATTTATCATTGATAAAAACCACTCTTGAAGGTTTGATCATAATTTAATCGCCTTCCTTTTTCTTAGCTTTTTCGCTAATTCAGGATTCCAAATGTAAGCGATTTTAGCAAATTTGTCAAAAGCAATCTTGTTAATATTTTCAAGATAATCCAGAATGACCAAAAAAGTCTGCCACATCACTTTTTTGGGAAGTTTTTTCCACAATTCAGTCCTGTTATACTCCCCGCTGTGTTTTTCAATCTCTTTCTCAACCATCAACACAGTGTCTAGGGTGGGTGATCTTGAAATTGGATTCTTTAATTTTTGCTCTGCCATAATCTCGTTATATATCAATTGATATATTTAAATATTTCGCTTTTTTTAGGTATAAATGAAATCATTCTCATAATTCATTTATCACTCGTGTCAATCTAAAAACATTTTTAAACTAACTGATTCATTTGTTTCTAAACAAATAAAAAAGGTGTAACCATGAAAATCAAGATCAAGATAAACAACGAAGAAAAAGAGTTTGAAAAAGGGATTACTGGAGCAGAGATAGCAAAGCAAGAGAAGATAAAAGGAGCATTAGCGATGATTGTTGAAGGGAAGCCAAGAGACCTGTCAGAAAAGATAGAGAAAGACTGTGAGATAAGATTCCTGACATTTGAAGATCCTGAAGGAAAAGAGATTTTCTGGCATAGTTCAGCTCATGTTCTTGCCCAGGCTGTTGAGAGATTATTCCCAAAAGCAAAGAACACAATAGGCCCTCCGATTGAGAATGGTTTCTATTATGATTTTGATGATCTTGAGATAACAGAAGATGATTTCTCAAGAATAGAGACTGAGATGAAAAAAATAACAGAAGCAAACTATCCTTTTGAAAGAGTTGAGTGGAAACTTGAAGACGTAAAAAAGAATTTTCCCAACAACAAGTACAAGCAAGAGCTGGCCAAAGAATTCTCACAAGCAGGAGAAAAGCTTACAGCTTATAAATTAGGGGATTTTATTGACCTGTGCAAAGGCCCGCACATTCCATCAACAGGAATGATCAAAGCATTCAAGATAATGAAGACAGCAGGAGCTTACTGGAGAGGAAAAGCAGAAAACAAACAACTCACAAGGATTTACGGGATAAGCTTTCCAGAAAAGAAACTGCTTAAAGAGTATTTGTTCAAGCTACAAGAAGCAGAAAGAAGAGACCACAGGAAATTGGGAAAACAATTAGAGCTGTTCAGCTTTCATGAGGAAGCAGCAGGAATGCCATTCTTCCACGACAAAGGGACATACATATTCAACAAACTAATTGAGTTTATGACAGAGATGATAAAAAAACTTGGATATGAGATTAACAAGACACCAATAATACTCAATAAAGAATTGTGGCTTAGGTCAGGGCATTGGAGCCATTACAAAGAGAATATGTACTTCACAAAAGTGGACAAGCAGGATTATGCGTTGAAGCCAATGAACTGCCCAGGAAACATGCTGATATTCAAGACAAAAGCTCACTCTTACAGGGATTTGCCGATGAAAGCAGCAGAGTATGGGCTGGTGCACAGGCACGAGCTAAGCGGAGTGTTAAGCGGATTGTTCAGAGTGAGAGCATTCACCCAAGATGATGCGCATATTTTTTGCACAGAAGAACAATTGCAGGAACAGATAGAAGAACTGATAAACCTTGTCCATGAAGTTTACTCAATTTTTGGATTTGAGTATCATGTTGAATTATCAACTCGTCCAGAGAAAGCATTAGGCGACAAGAAAACATGGGATATTGCAGAGAATACACTTGAGGAAGCGCTTAAAGCAAAAAAAATCAACTATAAAATAAATCCAGGAGATGGGGCTTTTTATGGCCCAAAGATAGACTTTCATGTGAAAGATGCAATAGGCAGGACATGGCAGTGCGGGACAATACAGCTTGACTTCCAGATGCCAGAGAAGTTTGACCTGACGTATGAAGGAAAAGACGGCAAAAAACACAGGCCAGTAATGCTGCACAGGACAATATACGGGTCACTTGAGAGATTTTTGGGAATACTTGTTGAGCATTTTGCAGGAAAATTTCCGCTTTGGCTTTCTCCTGAGCAAATAAGGATATTGACTGTCGCAGAAAGATTTACAGACAGCGCTGAGAAGTTAAAGGAAACTCTTGGGAAAGAAGGATTCTTAGTGAAGCTGGACAACAGAGCAGAAAGCATAGGCAAGAAAGTAAGGGAAGCGCAGTTGGCAAAAGTGAACTATATGCTGGTTTATGGAGAAAAGGAAGAGAACACAGGAAAACTGACTGTTAGGACAAGAAGCAATGAAGTCATAAATGATGTTGATTTGAAGGAATTCATCAAAAATTTGAAGGAAGAGATCAGAAAGAAAGAATAATGCGCAACTAAATAACTCTTAAGCGATTCTCCCAGATTTTCTTAAAGCTGGTGAACTTGAAAGTCTTGTTGAAATTTTTAATCTCTTTCTCAAGGGTTGTGTTGCTGTTTTGAGTAACAGTGTCTTTGAGTAAGTCAAACATATGAGATCCTTCGCCAAACAATCTCTGGAACTGGAAAGCTTTGTAATTAGTGAGCTTAGTGACAGCTTCCCTGCTCTTTTCACAGACAACGTCCTTCAAGTTTTCATAGATGTGAATGAATCCTGAGTAAGACTCAAACTGAAGGTTCAGAAAGGAATCTAATTGGGGATCAAGGAAAAGGTTTGCGAGGGCAAAATTGTTATTATCGTCATTAATTTCGCCCAAGTTATTTTTGATTTCTTTGGCAAATCTTGGTTCACTTAATTCATAGGCCAACACAACAAGAGAAGTCACGTTCTCCTTTTTAAGGCCTTTATCCTCTGGCTGAAGCAGAGCCCCTGTGAGAATAGTCCCCTGCAAAATCGCATCAGCAGGCTGGCTTTCATAACTTTCTTTGTCAAAGTATGGATTATAATAAGTGAGGAAGGGGTATAAGTTGACCTTTCCAAATTCAAAATCAGAAGCAATCTCCTTGATTCCTGAGAAACTGTTTCCTGTATACATCAGCACACCAAGTTCAGGATATTTGGCCTGAACGAAATTAATTCCTGTTGTTAGATATTCAAATCTTGTGATGAGGTCATTGAAGCTAGCGGTCCGCCAAAAATAAAAATTGAACGATTCTGGCCCCTCATCAACCTTGCCCTGTTCCAGTAAAATATACTCCATGAGCTAATAAAAATACGTCATCGTTTATAAAACTTACTACTTTTGGGTGATTGCTCTTTTTCTGATGCCTTATGAAGCCATTTTCAAGAGATAAAGGTCATCTATTTGGTTTAGAGAAACGCTGGTTGCACCAATCAAAGCTCCCACACTCAAAACATTTGCAACAGACAGTATTGCTTTAGGCGCATTATTCAACGCTTCAAAAAGAGCATGCCCTCTGTTTTTTACACCAGAAATTCCAACTGCGTCCTTAAACTCGTACCACCCTAATTCAGGAAAGAAAATCTTGGAGAAATCCACCAGAAACTTAAAATACAGAACTGCTTTTGTCAAAGCCTTTAGGCCGCTAAGAATCAAGATCTTGTTCTCAGTCTGGAACTGGAGCTTTAAGTTATGTTCGTCAAGCTCTTTGGCAGCTCTGAGCGCGCTTAAAATGTCTGCAGCGCCCTTCTTGATCTTCAAAGACGCAAGCTCCTCACTCAAGAAATCCAAGAATAACTTATTATTCTCAAA
>CAYPUD010000056.1:4681-6478 GCA_964413955.1 uncultured Methanosarcinales archaeon | reverse complement strand
TCACAGCGATAATAATCTTCATAATAGGAGTCACAATAGGAAGCATAATCTCACAATTCTATATAGACCAGACAAGCACAAGAATCCAGACAAAAACACACAGAGGATTCAAGACAACAACAAACCTTATCAGCCCAAAAACCCAGCAAGAACCGCTGAATGCAGAGAAGAAAAAACTTGACAGGCAAGAGCTTCCAAGCCCATCTGACTGGATAAAAGAAAAAGACATCCATGTCTATTATGATAAGGTTGAGATTGACTGCAAGAACTGCCAATGGGCAAACTTCGCAGACACAAACAGCATGGACCCTGTCCTTGATTACGGCCATAATGCAATAGAGATAATCCCAAAAAAAACAACAGACCTGCAAGTCGGAGACATCGCAAGCTACAAATCACCATATGTCAAAGGAACAATCATCCACAGGATAATAGAGATCGGAAGGGATGAAAAAGGCTGGTACGCGATATTCAAAGGAGACAACAACTCAAAACCAGATCCCTACAAAGTCAGATTTGATCAGATAAAAAGAAAAGTCGTGGCAATAATCTACTGACAAGCAAACCTTAAAAAAACAAAGATAAACTCAAGCAAAAATAAAAGCAATAAAAAAGGTAAAATAAAAAAAAAATGAGCCTAAAAAATTTTGACAAAAACATCAAAAAGTTCCTTAAAGAGAACAAACTAAAAGCTAACACACCTATTACTGATTTGGAAAAACTCATAGAATTCTTCAACAAAACATCCTCTAAAGAAATAACTCCACTCTATGCGTCAACCTCAAACATAAGCCTTGACGAAATCAAACACATAGAACTAAATAACGGCAAGATGAAAATAGGCTCATTATCTTTTTTGGGAGACAGAATAGAAGTGCTTGAGTTTGAACCAAAAGAGCTGTATTTCATTAGGGAGGATGGCTCGCCAAAAGATACTGTGATTGCAATAATAACAAAAGATGACAAAGAAGAAAAGGAAGACTTGCGCGAATACTATGAAGTAGATGTTTATAGAGTAAAGGGCAGGTATGCGGTCCTAATCTATCATGAAGACAGCAATTACATGAAACGAGAAGAAAGAGAAATCTTCTTGTTTGAGCAATTTGGCATCATCCATAATATGAACAATTTCACCATAAAAAATATGAGAGGGAAACAAGATAACGAAATAAAGACTGAAGAAGAGACAAAGATGGACAAGAAAGTCAAATCATTCAAGATACTAACAGATAAGCTAACAGGGCCTGAAGATAAGACAAAAAAAGAGACAGAAGAAGACGTAAGCGACAAAATTCATGATTATGAAGCATCCTCAAACAAGACTTCAGAAAAAGCAGACCACGCAACACAATATGATTTTGACGACTTTGGCGGAGAAGAATCATACAGAAAACTGTCCGCCCTATACAGCGACCTTAAAGGAATTCTCGATGTGAAATATGCTCTGCGAGAACCTGGCGATGATTGGCGCCTGCAATTAGTCATCCATGAAAAAGTCTCAGAAGAAAAAATACACCTTGCAATAGACAAGATCAAAGAAAAATATGACGTAGACCTAAAATCAATAGAAGAAAAAGATGGAAAACAGATCATCACATTCTATGACAAAGACCAAAATAAGCCAAAAATTTAGTTCCTAAACAAGAAAACAAAATACAATCTGAAATATTCTTTCACTATTCAAAAATTAAGAAAACTTTAAAAACTGCAATAAAACAAAAAAAAATAATGGCCATAGACAAATTACACAAAAAATTCTCCAACATCCTGGAGAACTGCTCGCCAAAAAGGAACATC
>CAYPUD010000056.1:0-4581 GCA_964413955.1 uncultured Methanosarcinales archaeon | reverse complement strand
CACACAACAAGATTTTTAAACAAGCCAGCTCTTAAATCACAAATGCAAGAAGAAGAACTAAAAAAATGGAGAGAAGCAGGCAGGATTGCTGCTGAAGCATTGAAGTACGGACAATCACTCATCAAAAAAGGGGCAGTCATAAGAGAAGTCTGTGATGCAGTCGACAGAAAAATAGTCGAGCTTGGAGCAAAGCCAGCATGGCCGACACAAGTCGCGCTGAATCACGTTGCTGCACATTACACTCCTGATTTTGATGACAACACAACATTTGACGATGAGATGGTGTGCATAGATGTAGGCGCACATATTGATGGTTTTATAGGAGACTGCGCACTGACAGTGGACTTGAGCGGAAAACATGAGAACTTTCTCAAAGCAGTGCAGGAAGCGCTGAAAGCAGCATTAGCGACAGCAAAAGCAGGAGTTGAAGTCAGAGAGATAGGCAAAGTGATCTGCGAGAAGATCGAAAGCTTCGGCCTCAACCCAATAAGAAACCTTGGAGGCCATGGAATAAGCGAGTATGAGATCCATGATGATCCAAGAATACCCAACTTTGACGACGGAAGCACAGCAAAACTAGAAAAAGGAAAAATATATGCAATAGAGCCATTCGCAACAGATGGGCAAGGCCTTGTCAAAGAATCAGAAAGAACAAACCTTTTCACACTCATAGAGGCAAAGCCAGTCAGAAGCCAATTCGCCAGAGAGATACTGAGAGCTATTGAGGATAATTTTGACGGCCTGCCATTTGCGAGAAGATGGTTGATAGAAAGATTCGGCATAGGGAAGACACAACTCGCGCTAAAAGAGCTTGAACGCATTGACTGCCTGGAAAAGCATCCCCCTCTTGTTGAACAGACAAAAGGGCTTGTCGCGCAATGGGAAAAGACATTCTACATAAATGACAAAGGTGAAGCAGAGATACTCACAAATTTTGAACCATAACAATGACCAGATTCACAGACTCCTTTGAAAAAAAAGTCAAGCAAACAATTGAGAAATATGATCTTGCGACAAAAAAAGAAAAGATAATAGTCGCTTGTTCTGGAGGAAAAGACTCAACAACAACCCTGTACTTACTAAAAAAATTCGGCTATAACATAGAAGCCTTCCACATAAATCTGGGCATAGGCGAATGGTCAAAAAAAAACCTGTCAAACGCGCAGAGCATCTGCAAAAGACTTGGCGTCATGCTGCACATCACAAACATAAAAGATGAGATATGCAAGACGATAACAGAGCTTAAAGAGAACAGGTGCAGGATCTGCAGCATCAACAAAAGATACATCCTCAACAAGAAAGCAAGAGAACTCGGCGGGGAAAAACTTGCAATCGGACACAACCTGGATGATGAAGCAGAAAGCATAATGATGAATCTACTCAGAGGAAATCTGGAATTTGGCTTAGGCGCAGGGCCGAAGACAGGGCTGATCAAAGACAAGAAATTCGTCCAAAGAATAAAGCCATTGTTCTTCTGCACAAACAAAGAAACAAGAAGATACTCAAAAGAGATGGAATTTCCAGTGCTGCTTGAGCCCTGCCCGCACTCTGCTTTTGTCTACAGGCGACAAATAAGGAACTGGCTCAACAAGCTTGAAACAAAAGACAAAAACATAAAAAGAAACATAGTCAAATGGCATCTTAACAAACTGCCAGAACTCAAAAAAAAACATAAGAAAGAACAAAAGCTAAGATACTGCAGAATCTGCGGAGAGCCTACTAGGAATGATATCTGTAAGAGGTGTGAGTTGTTGATATAGGTGATATAGGAAAAGAAAAATAAACGATTTGCTGTATGATATTGCTGCAGAAAAAGGAGAAACAATAAAAAATGAAAAGAAGAAAACGAGATGAAAAAGCAATGTCTAAAGAAGAGCTTGCAGAGCTGGTGCTAAGGTTTGCTGAAGAAAGAGAAATAGACCTGACAAAAGAATATTCCCTGCAGGACGCAGCAGGTTTTGTTGAAAAGGATTTTTATGACTTCAAACAGGCTTATACAATCCTGTTCTACAAGGTGGACTTTGCAAAATTGACCACTACAAACCCTAACATCCTTGGAGCAGAGACAATAGTAACAGGCCTGGAATTTGTCCTTAGTTACCTTGGGCCAGTCAAGAACAAAAAACTTCTGAAAGAGACAAAAGATTATATGCAAAAAGAGATCATATACCGAAAGCATCAGTGAACTCCCTCAGCTTTCTCAAAGACTGAAGAAACTTAAACCCCTTTTCAGTCATCCTGATCTTCTGCTTATCATTGACTTCAACATACTCCAAAAGCTCCTTGCTCATCAGCTCAGCCAGATAATCCTTCATCTTAGAATGAGACAAGTTTGACTTGTACAAAAGATGTGTCGGCAGGATAGTTCCCCCTTTACTCTGAACTGCAACCAGCATATCATAGATTATATCCTGCTTATTCCGCCTCATGATTTCAAAACCTTGATTATCGTTATCAAAAACAGTACAAAAGCCAATAACTGAGAGATGCTTGCGCTGAAATAGAACACCTTATCCAAAGAAGAGAGCAAGAACTGCACATGCGCCAAAAACAGCATCAAGAACGCACTGAATACACAAAAAGAGCTGAACCGCTTCACCTTCAAAGCATGCTGCAAATAAGTCGCTGCAAGCATGGCGGTTATTATCGTAGTGATGATGTAAAAACTGAAGAAATAACTTGCGCTAAGAAAAATAGCAGGGATTATCAATAAGTAAAAAAGGGCCATAACTCTCGGATTCTCCATCTTATTCGCAACAATAAACAATGTCAGGAACGCAAATATCGTACCTACGATATGCAAGCCATAACCAACGTAAAAAGTCAGAGAGTAAAAAGGGTCTGTTGAAGGGACAAGATTGGCGAACATCCTTGTGAAGAACGCTCCAGAAAGAGTCAGAAAAGCAAGGCTCCACGCAAGATACCTTAATCTCTTTATCACAAACCATGACCTAAAAGAAACCGCTGCGACAAGCAAAGATACAAAAATGCTTATGGCTGAAAAGACTATATCTGTCCTAAGGAACCACTCAGGATTATGAACAACGACTGAGACCATAATGAGTGCCAAACAAGCTATTTTTTTAAAGTTTATGCTACTCTAATATAGAGAAAAAAAGAGAAAACAAAAAAAGAAACAAAAATAAAAACCTAAACTTCAATAGATAAGAAATCACTCCTGAGCAACAGGTGTGTTGTTTCCTATCATAGCTTCTTGTTCGTTCAAGCTGATATTTTGGTTCTGAACAGGCAGGTTAGCCTGCTGAGCAGCTATCTGCTCCATCATCTGCTTCTGGAAATCCTCATAATCAATAGCATCCTTAGCTGCTTCAGGCAAAGCAATATCAACAGGCTTGTCCACGTCAAACATCTCATACTTAGTCACAGTCTTCATAAGAGTCCCATCCAGATCCAAAGAATACTTAATATCAGCTTTCTCAGCGATGAAATTTTCCTTGTTGATGAAATAGGTTATCTCAACATCCTTCACGAAATCGCCTGCTTTCAGCTTACTCTGCAAAGGAACAGGAGAGTTTTTCCTTACAAGATCGAGCAGAGCCTCCTTATCAGGAGTCACTTTCACCTTATAGACCTTCCTGCCATCCACTTCAGCCTCTTCAGCTTTGATCTCACTTGACTTCAGGAACTCAATAAGATATTTTGACTGGTCCTGCGCCTCAAACATGTCCTGCTTCATCTTCATCTTGACCCATTTGCCCATAGTGTTAGAATAAACAAACTGGCCATCAGCATATGTCTCAACAGGCATCTTCATCTTGCCCATATCCACATTGCCAGTCACTTTCATCTTCTTTGCAGACCTATCCATAAGACCTTCAACATCAACAACCATCTGCAAAGTCTCGTTGCCTTTAGAGACAGCCAACTCATTAGTCGACTTGAACTTAAACGAATTGATTCCTGTATTAGCTTTGATGATCTTATCTTTTATATCACCAACCTTTTCAGCAGGCATCGTTGCGCAACCAGCAACAAACAGAATCAACAAAAATAGGCCTAAAATCCCAATCCTCATAGTTATTACCCCCTAAAATTTTTATATAGTCTTAAAAATAGATATTCTTTTAAAAGATTTATGGTTTTTTTCAGCGCATTAAGACAGACTTAATTTAAAATACAAATCAAAACAGAAAATAAGTTCCACAGAAACAAAAAATGACAGAATACCATCATAAAAGGCCAAATAATTCTTTTTCAAACCGAAAAACAAAAACATTGAGAAGAAGCGCAATCGAGAAAGGGCTTATGAAAAAAGAGGACATCAACAAGCTTCTCAGCTTAGTTCCAAAAGAATTCAGGAAGATGAGAAAAGACTTTGAGAAAGAGAACTTTGATGTAGAAGCAGAAGAATAATTCCAGAGCAAGAAGGGCGCGAAAAGACAAAAAAAAGCTGAGCAAATATATTCTTTAGCTGAAAAAAAGGAGCGTGCGAAAATACTATTTTTAGAACTTGGTTATTACCAATCAGCATCAGTTCTTTTGATATTATCTTTGGTTTGCAGAAGAGGGTAAAGTCAACTTAAATGAGTTAGTGCCTATACTGCGCTCCGTCCACAAAGT
>CAYPUD010000055.1:0-6665 GCA_964413955.1 uncultured Methanosarcinales archaeon | reverse complement strand
ACCACCTGGCTAAAGCCAGAAAAAGCCACTAAAAGTGACAAGACAAACAACAAAAAAAGAAAACAAAAAAAAATGCGGGGGATGGGATTTGAACCCACGGACCCACTAAGGGACAGGATATCTTCCTTCTACACTTAGAAGGTGTCTGACTTAAGTCCTGCGCGTTTGACCAGGCTTCGCTCTAAGGATCATTAAACCAAGGGCTTAATGTTTACCCCCGCATGAGCCTGGCTTCTTAGAAATTGGCTGAATTGTATTTAAAAATCTTTCCTTATCTTTTTCACTAATTTGAATAATATAAGATGGTTTACGATTTTTCTTCAGAATTGGTCCTTGTAATGTATGTTTTATTCGTAATTTGTTAAGTAATTCAGAAATTTGCATTATTCCTCTAATATAAAAGATTCTTTCCTCCTCCTTCCACAAGATTTATAAATACTTCTAAAATTTGATAAATTAAACCAAGGGGTGGTGATAAAAAATGAAGGCTAAAAAAATTATCTTGTTGACTTTGCTCATTGGGTTAAGCTTACTAGTATTTTCAGGATGTAAGACTAAAACTCCTACAGGCAATGTCGCAAAAGAAACAAGTTCTGTTGATGTAGTTTTTTATGTCATGAGCCAGTGTCCTTTTGGCACCCAAGTTGAAGATGCTTTTAAACCTGTTCTTGATAAATTTAAAGATGCTATCAAATTTAGGCTGGAGTTCATTGGACTAAAACAAGGAGATGAATTCAAGAGCCTGCACGGAGAATCAGAAGTGAAAGGGGATAAGGTTCAGCTCTGCGCACAAAAATATGAGCCAGAAAGATTTATGGAAATGGTGACATGCATGAATGAGAATGCAAAAGACATCCCCGACAATTGGGAAGACTGCGCAAAAGACATGGACAAAGAAAAGATAAAAGCATGCTATGAAGGAGAAGAAGGAAACAAACTTCTTGAGGAATCATTCGCAAAAGCGCAAAAAGCAAAAGCGCAAGGAAGCCCAACAATGTATTTTGGTGGAGAAGTGTATCATGGACAAAGGGATGAAGACGGGTTTACAAGAGCGATCTGCAGAAAGATAGACAGCCCTCTTTGCGAAGGAGTGCCGCAATGCAAGACAGATTTAGAATGCCCGATAACAGAAGGAAAAATACCTGTATGCGAGAATGCTGGAACAGCTGATGCAAAATGCACACAGAAAGAAGATGCAAAAGTCGTTATGACAATACTTTCAAGCAAGAACTGCGCAGACTGCGACATACCAGGCATAGGGAAACAATTAAAACAGATCATGCCAAATCTTGAGACAAAAGAAGTATACATTGAAGACGAAGAAGGCAAGAACTTAGTTGAGAAATACAAAGTGGACAAAGTTCCTGTAGTGGTGTTCAGCAAAACAATAAAAGACACTTTTATCTGGCAAAAACAAGGCGATAAGATGATGAAGAGCTTTGACGAATTTGACGATGGTCTGATGATAAAGCCAAAGATGACAAATGCGCATTATTTCGTTGACGATGAAAAAAGAAAAGAATTTTTTGAAGAGATGGGCATCAAGACAGGAGACAACAGGCCTCAGATTGATTTCTTCTTAATGGCCTACTGCCCTTTCGGCAATGTGGCAGAAGAAGCTATAGAGCCAGTATATGAGCTGTTGAAAGACAAAGCAGACTTCAACCCGCATTATGTGATCTACAGCAATTACGGAGGAGAAGACTTCTGTTTTGACAAAGAACAAAAATACTGCTCAATGCATGGCAAACAAGAACTACATCAAGATATCAGAGAATTATGCGTCGCTAAAAAGATAGGAGTGAAAGAATACTTTGACTTCGCCCTTGCAATGAACAAAAAATGCGATTACAAGAACGCAGATTCCTGCTGGGAAGATGTAGCAAAAGAAGTTGGTCTGGATACTGCCAAGATAAAGAAATGCTATGATGAAGAAGCAGAAACACTGCTGAAGAAAGAAGCTGAACTGAACACGCTATACAGCGTCCAAGGAAGCCCGCAAGTCTTCATTGATGGAGTGCAATACAACGGACCAAGAACCTCAAACAGCTACAAAGAAGCATTGTGCAAAGCATTTGAGAATGCGCCAAAAGAATGCGACACAAAACTAGAGACGAACTCAGGAAACGCGCCTGCGGGAAGCTGCAGTTAGTTTTATTTTTTTCTTTTATTCTTTTTTTAGACATTTTAACAAAATATTTAAAAAACAAAGCAAAATCACAGCAATCAAGGGCCTGTGGTCTAGAGGCATGACATCTGCTTGACGTGCAGAAGATCCCCAGTTCGAGTCTGGGCAGGCCCATTCTTCTTTCTGACTCATGGTTTCATTATTTCTAAGCTGCTCAAGATGAAACAACAACTCTAATTTCGAGCGTTTCATATTTAGCTCCAACGATAAAAACATTTATAAAATGGACTGACTTGATATAGCCTTAAAAAGAGGTTGAGGATGCTTGAAAAGAACTATCTGACAAACAAGATGCAGCAAGTTGCTTTCTTGGCATTACTATCAATCTTAGCTGTGTTAAGCTATCTGATCGCAAAACCTTTTCTTATCCCAATAATATCAGGAGCATTGCTTGCGTTTGTTTTCCACCCATTGTACAAAATTTTTGTCAGAAGAATAAGAAACAAAAGCCTGAGCGCAATCATAACTGTGATTATCATACTATTCTTCATAGCAATCCCTATTTTGTTTGTAGGCAACTCACTGGCAAAAGAGACAGCAGGCACATTCATAACATTAAATGACAGGCTCAATACAGGAAACCTTTTTCCTGATGACTGCAAAAAAGACACGTTCGTGTGCAGAACAAATGAAAAAATAAAAAAAGCGTTAGAGAACCCTGAAACAAGATCTCAGATAACAAGATTCTCAAACAGCGTAATAGGCATGGTTGCAGAAAAGATAGGACTATTCATAATCAGTATACCTAGCATGATCCTCAGCATAGCCATAGCACTGTTCGCAACATTCTATTTCATAAGAGACGGAGGTAAGTTCGCAGACCTGCTGAAGAGAATAGCTCCTGTAAAACAAACACACCAACAAGCTTTGATGAAACAATTAAAAGACACTATCAAAGCATTAGTATATGGAATAATAATAGTCGCCATAATCCAGGGGATGCTCGCCACACTTGGATTTATAGTATTTGGAGTTCCAAATGCAATCCTATGGGGCACATTGACTGTGTTTTTTGCAATGATACCTTTTGTTGGAGCATGGCTGGTGTGGTTTCCTGCCAGTATCTATCTGTTCCTGACAGGATATGCGCTTAATCAGACATCAATAATCTTGAAAAGCATCGGCTTGGCGGTATTTGGCGGACTGATAGTCTCACAGATAGACAACTTTCTCAAACCAGTCATGGTTGGAGGAAAAGCTAAAGTGCATCCAATACTAATACTAATCGGAGTTCTTGGTGGATTGATGATGTTCGGCGTCATAGGCATCTTCCTTGGACCGATAATATTAGCGATCCTTCAAAAAGTTGTTGAGATCTACCTCAATGAGACAAACACAAGCTTAAAATCAAAAACACCTGCAAAGGACAAGAAAAAAAGGAAACCTGCTAACAAGAAAAGGAAGAGAAAATGAAGCTAAAAGTGAAAGATGTAGACATCGCAACAGGAGGAGTCAGAATCATCATTCTTAATTCGGCTGATGCGCAAAAACTGGATTTACACCACATGGACAGGGTAATGGTGCGGAAAAGCAATAGAAAGATAACTGCTGTTGTGGACATAGCAGAAAGCGAAAAAGCAGTCCCAAAAGGCAGGATAGGGCTGATGGAGGAAGTTCTTGACGACGTAAATGCGAAAGAAGGAGACATAGTTGATATCAAGCTGGCTAAGAAGCCAGAATCTGTGAGTTACATAAAAAAGAAGCTTGACGGAAAAAGACTAAATTACAATCAGATAAAGGAGATTATCAAAGACATCACCCTGAACAACCTTACTGACATTGAACTGACGACTTTCGTGACAAGCTACTACATAAGAAAAAGCGATATGCAAGAAGTCGCTGATCTGACAAGAGCAATGATAGAGACTGGGGAAAAACTCAATTTTGACAAAGGAAAAATAATCGTGGACCTGCACAGCATCGGAGGAGTGCCGAACAACAGGACAACTATGATCGTAGTTCCCATACTTGTGGCAGCAGGATATAAGTTCCCCAAAACAAGCTCAAGAGCAATAACATCTCCTGCTGGAACAGCAGACACTATGGAAGTACTGTGCAGCGTCAAACACTCAGTGCAAAAACTGAAAAGAATAATCAAGAAAGTAGGGGGGTTCATCGTATGGGGAGGATCAGTCAATCTCGCGCCAGCTGACGACAGGATCATACAGGTGGAAAGGCCATTAAGCATAGATTCTGAAGCGCAAATGATGGCAAGCATTATGGCAAAGAAAGCAAGCGTGGGATCAACACACCTTCTTCTGGAGATTCCTGTGGGAAGAGAAACAAAAATAAAAAGGAAGTCCAGAGCAGAGCATCTCAAAAAAAGATTCAGGTCTCTCGGAAGAAAGATGGGAATCAAAGTAAAGACAATAATCTGCAATGGCAATGAGCCAGTGGGAAATGGCATCGGGCCTGTGCTGGAAGCAAGAGATGTCTTATGGATCCTAAAAGGAGATAAGAGGGGGCCAAGCGACCTTAAAAACAAGAGCCTTATGATGGCAGGCAACCTTCTAAACTTTGTAGGAGCCACAACAAGAGGCAGAAAGATGGCAAAAGAGATCCTTGAGTCAGGAAAAGCATATGAAGCATTCATCAGAATAGTCAAAGCGCAAGGAGGAAAAGAGATAGACCCTGACAGCCTGAAAGCAGGAAGATTCAGTTATGATGTCTGTTCAGAAAGAGATGGTTATATCTCAGGATTTGATAATCAAGGAATTGCGCGGGTGGCAAGGATTGCAGGAGCTCCAAGAGACAAAAAAGCAGGAATATACCTGTATAAGCATGCAGGAGACAAGGTAAAAAAAGGTGATAAGATATTCACAATATACACAGAAAATAAGATTAAGCTATCATACGCAAAAGAAGCGATGAAAAAAACAAAGACATACATTCTCAGATCCAGAAAAACACATTTATGAGACTCGGCAGAACGCTCAGAAACTGAAACTATGAAAAAAAAGACAGCCCAACCAAACCAAAACAGCGTGAAAAAAGATAAGCAGGCCTCATTCCAGCATCTGCCAGAGAACAAACAAGGATTCTACATTCTAAGCCAGCCAAAAAGAATCCAGAAAGAGATCATGGACAAGTTGAGTGACAGGAAACTCGTAAGAATCCTGAATTACCTTGATCCTGATGAAGCGACAGACATCCTGCAGAACATAAACCAAAAAAAAAGAAAAAACATCCTGAAAAAACTAGGAAAAGAAATAAGGAACAAAATAGAATTCCTCATCAAATTCGATCCAAGGACCGCTGCGGGTATGATGAGCCTTGACTATGTTGAAGTTGACAAGAACATCAATTTTGAACAGCTATCAAGAATAATCAAAAAACATGAAAGAAGAACAGGGAAATTTCCCACAATACTTGCTGTCAAAGATGGCTTTCTCCAAGGAGAACTTCCTCCGCACGTGCTTGCTCTGGCGAAGAGGAAAGAGCGGATCAGCAAACATATCAAAAAAGTACCTTCAATCAAATACAACAAGAAAGAAACAGAGATAGTTGCGGCTTTCAAGAAACACCCCCACAACAAGATTGTCGTGCTTGACGAGAACAAAGGAATACTTGGAATAATATACTCTGATGACATCCTCAGGCAGATAGGCAAACAATCAGCAAAGAGCCTCCGCGATTTCGCAGGAGTCAGTGATGAAGAAGATGTCCTGGATTCTGCGCTGACAAAAGTCAAGAACAGATACAAATGGCTGATCATAAACCTGGCAACAGCATTCCTGGCAGCATTTGTCGTGAGCCTCTTTCAGAAGACAATATCATCCTTTGTTCTGTTGGCAGTATACATGCCCGTGGTTGCAGGGATGGGAGGAAACGCAGGAACACAAACTCTTGCAGTAGTGGTCAGAGGGCTTGCGCTAAAGGAGATCAATCCAGCCACTGCAAGAAGAGTCATAATCAATGAAATCCTTGCAGGCGGCATAAATGGTGTGATAAATGGAAGCCTTGTTGCAATAATAGCAACATTGTGGAGCAAGAATCCCCTGTTAGGGCTTATCATTGCGTTGGCGATGATCATAAACCTGATAATAGCAGGCTTTTTCGGCGCGATAATCCCTCTGATAATGAAATGGACAGGAAAGGATCCTGCAACATCGGCGACGATCTTCATAACAACAGCAACAGACGTCTTCGGATTTCTTGCATTTCTTGGGCTTGCAGCGATCCTGCTTTAGAAAAATCGAGAATCAACCTAATAAACCTATATAATAAACCTATAATAAGATCCTATATAATAAACCTATAATAAGATTTTTGAACAGAAGGTTAAACTCTTTCAATGCATTTCATATCTTCTATTGCATAATATAAAACAATCTCTCAATCAGTTTAACTCCTAAATCAGTTTCAAATCATTATTTCTTTTTCACAAATAAAAACAAAAACAAAGACAATACTGCAAACGCACAACCATAAATAAAAGTCGCTTCAGGGCTTATCTTGCTCCACAGCATTCCTGCAA
>CAYPUD010000054.1:0-6723 GCA_964413955.1 uncultured Methanosarcinales archaeon | reverse complement strand
TGGTTTTCCCACTCAGGACTTCAAGATCCAGTCCACCAAAAAGTAGTGACCCCATCAAAGGGAAAAGATTAAAAAAGAAGATATATTTATAAAGAGATATATCAATAAACAATGAGATAACAACCAAAATATAAAGATCGTGACGTCAAGAGAATATTAAAAGGCAAAAAAAGAGGGGTGTAAAAAATTTCAAAAAAGATATCTGAATTAACTTCTCAAGAGAAAAAACTAAAGAAAAGCATAGAAGAAAAGAAAAAATCACTAAAACAACTTAATGAGTTAGCAGCAAGAATCATAGCGCAAGTTGAAAAGGAAAGACAGATATTATTACGGCAAAAACAAGAGATCAGAAGAGAACAGGCGGAAATAGCCAGAAACACAGACAAGCTGGCCGCAGAATCAGACAAGCTGAAAGAAATCAGAAAAAAAGTTGAAAAAAGCAAGGCAGCAGCAGAAAAAGAGATCAGGAAACTGATGCAAAAAAAAGATGATATACTAAAACGCATAAAAGAAGAAGAAAAAATCATAGCAGTCATCAAGCGCAAGAAAGAGGAAGAAGAGGCTAAATTAGGATCTTTATCGCAACAGACTCACGCAGCAAAAGCAGGGCTTAAGGACCTAATAAGCAGGATCAGGAGCAAACAAAGGGTTGTTGATAAGACAAAAAAATTTCTGGAAGAAAAGATAAAGGACATAAAAGAAAAAGAGACAGAAGCGCAAAAGCTTCTGGATTACGCGAAAGCAGAGAAAGAAAAATCAGCGAGCGAAAAGAAAAAAACAGAAGAAACACTGAAGAGGCTGCTGAGAGAACAAAAATACCTGACAGAACTGGTGGCAAAGACCAACAAGACCCTTTCTGAAAAACAAAAAACCAAAGAAAAAATACTCACAGAAATCAATTCCCAAAAACAAGAACTCAAAAAACTAAACGAGCTCAAAGAAAAAGAAGCTGCAGAACTGAACAAGATATTCAACCAGAAAAAGAAGCTGAAAGAAGACTCTGAAAAAGCAGCAGAAAGCATAAAAAAAGAGATCAAAAACTTACGGAAGACCAAAGAATCTCTCATAAAGAAGCAAGAAGCCATACAGAAAAAAGAGGAAGCCCTCAAAGCAAAAGAGAAATCTTTGGCTAAGATTGCAGCAAAACTTGAAGGAAAAGCTGCGGTCCTGAATAAAATAAACGAGGACATAGAAAAATCAAAAACAACACTCACCAAACAGAAAGAAGATATAAAAAAATACAACTCTTTGCTGGATTCATTGAAGAGCCAGATAGCAGACCAAAACAGGCATTATGAGAAGCTAAAATCAGTGAAAAAAGAACTTGAAGAAAAACAGAAAGCACTGCCAAAACTGCAAAGCTTATTGAAAGAGCAAGCAAGCAAACTAAATGAGTTCAAGACGTTTTCTGAAAGGTTAAGCAAGGATATTAGCGCAAAAGAGGAAAAAGCCAAACAACTGGACGACCTGATCAGAACAAAAAACAAAGAATTTAGCAGACTCAAGTCAGAAAAAACATCGGAATTAGATCAACTCATAAGGTCAAAAAGCGATGAATTGAATAAGATTACACAATTGCTGGAACAAGCAAAAAAGAGCAAGCAAGCGACAAAAGAACTCTTTGAAAAAGAACAGAAGCTGAAGAAAGAAGTCTTACAGTTAGAGGACAAAAAACAAAAACTAACAAAATTCCTCCTGCGCGGAGAAAATGTCTACAAGGCGTTACAAAAGAATCTTGAAAATACCAAAGAAGAGCTTAAAGAAAAACAACAGGAACTGGACCAAGCGAAAAAACAGATCAAGGATCTGGCTCCAGAGATGAAGAAGCTGAAAGACCTTGAATCATACAAGCAGGAAATAAGCAAAAAAATGCCAGAACTGGCCAAGAAATACGAGCAATACAAACAATTCATAGCAAAAGCAGAGAAAAGAGTAATAGATGCTGAGAAGACGCTTACAGGACAGAAGCGGATGATAGAGACACATGATAAGATAATCAAGACAGGAGAAGAAAAGATAAAGCAGCTAAAAGAAGAGGAGAAGAGATTATCAAGCAAAGCAGCAGAAGCAAAAAAAGCCTACGAATCAATTGCAAAAAGACTGCTGGAAATAAACAAAGACGCAAAGAAACTTGAAAAAGTAAAGGAAACTCTGGCAAAGGAGAACGAGCAGCTGGAAGCAAGAAACAAGGCCCTTCAGAAGATGGCTCTTGCAGCAGAAGAGAAGATTGCACAACTCAAGAAGAAAGAGGAAGAAACCCTACAATTGCTAAAGCAAAAGAAAGACGCAGAAAAGACAATCCAAAACAAAGCAAAAATAATAGAAACTGCATTTGAAAGCATACAAAAACACAAGGAAGTCATGAAACAGGCAGACCAAAAACTCAAAGAAATCAAACAAAGAGAAGAAAACCTAAAGAACTTCAACAAGCTCCTTGAAACGAAAGATGAAGCCCTCAAAAAGAAAGCAGCAGAAATAAGCAAGAAAGAACAAGAACTGGAGAGCTCACTGAAAACAAAAGAGGATGCTCTGGCAGCGAGAGAAGCTGAATTAGACAAAAAACAAGCAAGCATAAGAGACCTGACAGACAACCTGAAAAGAGAGAAAGCAGCAATAGAAGAGCACATACTTCAACTGAAGAGAGAAGAGGAAAGAAGAGAGGAAATATGGCGCAGAAAGAAGGAAGAGCTTGCAGCGCAAGAAGCGCAAATAAAGCATCATGAGGGAGCATTATCCAACATAACAAAGAGCGACCTGAAACAACTGAAAGCAAAAGAAGATGAGATAGCAGGCATATTGAAGTCTGTAGAGAACGACAAGCAAAGGCTTCTGAAAGAACAAGAGAGCGTAATCAAGGAGATACAAAATCTTGAGAGGGTAAAACAGAAGATAAAACAAGAACAAGACAGGCTGAAGGAACAAGAAAAAGAACAACAAGAACGGCTCATGACAGAAGCACAAAAACTGAAAGAAACAGCGCGAGAACAACAAGAAAAGTTCAAAGAAGAGATGCAAAAACTGAAACAAGCCCAAAAACAAACCCAGCAAAAACAACAGATACTGACTAAAGGGATAGATGAAGTAAGAAAAGCGAAAGCGCAGATAGATAAAGAAAGAAAAGAGCTTGCAAGAGCAAAAGCGATAATAAGGCAAGCAAACGAGTTAAGCCAAGAGATAACAAGGCTCAAGGAAAGGAAAGAATACCTTGAAAGACAAGTTGCAAAAGCAGAAATAAAAGCAGTGGGAGAGATAGAATCAACACTTCAAGAAACAAGGCAGAAGGAAACCAGAAAACCAGCGATCAAAAAGAGACCTATTAAAAGAATTGTCAAGCCAAGAATAAAAAAAGCGCTCAAAAAAGAAATCATAAGAGACCTGATGGTACAAGCCCAAGACCTGCTGAAGCAAGGCAGAGCAAAAGATGCTGAAAAGAAGACAGAAGAACTGGACAAGATGATTCCTGCGATAGCAGACAAAGAAGAAAGAAGGCATTTGGAATATGACCTGATGGAGTTGAAAACAAACATCAAACTAGCAATGCTTTGATGAAAAGAAACTTAACTAAAGCATATCATCACAAAGCACTTCTAAAGACCAAGAGAATATTTAAACATCAAGAGTGCGCTGTTGAGCACAAACACAATAAACTGGATGGGCGAATAATGAAGAAGTAAAATCCTAGACAGAACAAATGCGCCTTTTTTAGATGAGCAGAAATTCCGCCATTTAATCCCTAATATAGGACAATAAAACATTTTATAGGCAGGACCACAACAAATAATCAAAGACGACAATCTAAAAGAAGACAGAGGGACAGATGGAAAACCATAAGACAATAGAAAAACACATAATAGAAAAAGAAGCTTTTCAAGAGAAAGACCCAAGAGTCCTGATAACCTCAGGAGAATCCCTTACACCATACTTTGTCAACGCAGAAAAACTCTGCGGCGACGCACACATCTCACAATTTCTTAAAGAAAACGAAAACAACGGGAAGGCAATAATAGAACACTCAATAATGCTGATGCAGAAAAATAAGGACTTCAGGGAAGATATAGAAATAATCGCGGTCAAGGTCAAAGAATTGCTGCAAAAAGGGACAAAGGAAGACAAAAGAGCAGAATTAGCAGTATCAGGAGGGATGAGAAGAGACCTGATATTTTCAGGACCAATAGCAAAAATACTGGACCTGCCGCACATAATCCTGTACAAGCAGGACATTAGCCAGCCAACATTTCAGGACAGAGTAGAGGTCTATTGGCCAAATTTACGCGGACTAGAAACAAAAAAACCTGAAGAGACTCTGCCATTCTACACAGTCCACATCTCAGACCTTCTGACAAAAGGATCAAGCCAGTACAGCAAGTCACCAAAAACAGGAAGAGCATTAGGCTGGGTGCCGATGCTAAGGACGAGAGGAGCCACGATAAATGATCTGGTCGTTGTGGTATCACGACTGCAAGGAGGAGAAGAAAAACTAAATCAATTAAGAGAGCCAATAACAACGCATTCATTTGTGGAAATCAACGAAGAATTCCTGAGAACACACTCAAAAAATCCAGAAGCGGCAATCAATTACTCAAAAGATGAAACAGAATCAACAAAAGAATACCTAAAAAAAACAGGCATAGGATTATTGGTCCCCTATTTTAGGCAGAAAGGAAAAAGCCTCACCAGAGCAAAAAGATTCCTCATCAAATACAAAACATTCCTGGAAGAAACAGGCTTAATGAAATCCTTAGAAGAATCTGTAGAGAAAACATACAACATGACATTAAACGAAATAATAGGAGAATGATAAAATAGAATGAGACAATTGACCAAGAAAGAATCAGAAGCGAAAAAAAGGGTCTGCCTTGCTTTGGACGTGCCAACAGTCAAGGACGCGCTTGATCTGGTGGAAGAATTATCAGACTATGTAGGGATGTTTAAGATAGGAAAACAAATACACACCGCAGCAGGCTATGAAGGGCTAAACATCGTGAAAGAGATCTATGACAGAGGTGCTTCAGTATTCTTAGACCTGAAATATCATGACACTCCAAATACAGTCTATCAAGCAAGCAAAGCAGCGACAGTCAAAGGAGTCTATATGTTTGACGTACATATAGCAGGAGGAAAAGAGATGTGCAAAAAAGCAGTACAAGGCGCTGAGGATGCAGCAAAAGAAAAAGGGCTCAAAAGACCAAAAGTTATCGGCGTCACTGTGCTGACAAGCCTTGATGACGCAGATCTAAGAGAACAAGGAATAGGGGTTGATTATGAAATTTTGGTCAAGACAAGGACAAGGCTTGCCAAAGAATGGGGATTGGATGGAATAGTCTGCCCAGCAAAAAAAGCAGGAAATATAGAGAAGGAATTCGGGACAGGCCTGATTTATGTCACACCAGGAATCAAATGGGCAGGGAAAAGCGGAACAGTCCAAAAACAACTGTACACGCCAGACAAGGCAGTCTCAGACTGCAGCAGTTCAATATTAGTGATAGGGAGCGCGATAACAAAAGCAGACGCCAAGAAAGCAACAGCCTATGATATACTACAGGCCATGGCCAAGAATCTTTAATCTCTTATTATTTTATTCTTTAACCCTGATCAAATTATCCTTAACATCAAACAACCTGCCTAAAAACTTTTCAACAACATAAATATTAGTAAGAGTGTGATTACTGATCTTGCTTGTTTTGATTACAGAACCAGGCAGCAAGGCCATAAAAGGAACCAAGTTATCAGCAAGAAACTCATCAACACAAGCTTTAGATCTGATAACACCCAAAAGCTTCTCAGCAGCAGACTCACCAACCCTTTCAGACAACACCCCTTTCTCAGCAAGAGTATCAGCGCCAAGGATGACTGGCAAAGCAGGATCAAATTCACTGCCCAAAGCGCACTTCGCCCACAAACAAACACTCGCGCCATTGCTCAAAGAATCAGAATACTCCTTATCAACAGAAACAGGGACGTCAAGCACAGACAACTTACGCTCAGCAGCACCAGCAATACGATCAGCAACATCATTTTTGGATAAGTCCTTAGACACAGCAACCCTGCCAGAAACACTGACAACAACAGGAGAACCCACCAAAGAAAACCTTTCAGCAAGAGAAGAAACAGTCTTCCTGAAATCAACAAAAGAACTGAAAGAAGACCTGTCAATAGAAGGATCAAACCTTACCTCAACAATACCGCCGCCTTTAGGAAAAAAACCTCTCCTTTTTACAGAAACCCCAATATTATTGCAAAACCTGAGAATCTGAGGCAAGATAACATTAACAAAATAATCAATCGGAGGACTCCAAGCGACATCAGTGCCGCCAACTAAAGTTAAAGTATGGGGCTTAGAAGCAAACATGGCAGGCAGGAGCAAAGACTGAAGCAACAACGTAATACTTCCAGCAGTCTTAATATCAAAAGTCTCATTACGAGCAGAATACTTTCCAGGAAAAAAAGAAATCTCAGAACTGCCAAGAGAATCCCCCAAAACCTTAGAGCCACTCAAACACTCTAAAGCAGTGATGCAAGTGAGATGCTGACGCTTTAAGCCAGGCTTTTCCCTGCCTGCCCTAATATTAATCATCCTAAAAGGCAAACCAGAAAGAGTTGAAAGAGCCAGAGCTGTTCGCAACATCTGGCCACCACCACTACCAAAAGAGCCATCTAATTCAATCATGATAAAAAAACAAAACCAAGCTGATGTATAAAACTTGCGGAAAAAAAATCAAGTAA
>CAYPUD010000053.1:0-6762 GCA_964413955.1 uncultured Methanosarcinales archaeon | reverse complement strand
AATAGAAGCAAAAGTGTCAAACTTGGGTTACAATAAAAAAACAAAAACACTTTATGAAGAGGTTTCAGCAGGATTTAGAGGGATTCGCGCCTCAACAATATGGGGAATTCCTGAAACAACATGGTGCAAAATTAAAGAACTTCCTCCCCCTAAAATGAAAATTGGTTCATCTGACGCTGTTAAAGTCTTCTACAAAATGAAAATAACTGGTAATAAAGAGAAAGACAAAAAAAACATCCCAATTTCAAAACAACGTAATTATCCTTATTTTAAACTCCCTAACTTTGTTTACGAAAAAACACCCGCACAACTCATAAAAGAATATTCCAAAGAAGAACCTATTGAAATTGACAAAAGTCTAAAAGATTTTGACCTAGCTCTTGTTTATTCCAGTAAAACTGCAGACAGTGAAATTGTATTTTACGTTAAAGAAAATAAGGTTAAAGCTATTCAAGAACTTAATAAAGATGGTATTGTAAAAGAGATTTTCATAAAAGATATTACTAAAAAAGATACAGAAAAAGTCAAGATTCCTGACGAAAAATTTATTGCAACTGCGTATCACTTAGATAAACTTGCAGAACATTTTGATGAAAAATACTAATTCATACATCTCTTCTAAGTTTTTTGAAATTTACTGAAAATCTTGTTTTAGGCTTTTCTTATGGGGTTGCGAGGATTTGAACCCCGACCACAAGGCCCCGAACCTTGCATCATACCAAGTTAGACCACAACCCCTTGTTTAAACAAACAATTTAAACAAACTTTATATAGATTTCTTACAAAATATTTCTGAATGAAAAAAGATGTGATTTTAAATATTATTGGTGTTATTTTCATTGTCTTGGGGTTTATCAGTATTTTAAGAATTTTCTTTCCAGCAGCAACCTGGCAGAATGTTTTTTGGTGGTGTGATCATGCTGCTTTGATTTTTGGCTTGGCTATCTTATTTAGAAACTCCTTTTGGTTGACTGCTGAGCTAAATATTGCTTTGGTTCCCCAGGTCTTATGGACGATGGATTTCTTGAGCAAGCTTTTTTTCAACAAGTTTGTTTTTGGCTTTACTGCTTATATGTTTGATGGTTCTTGGATTTTCAAGCTTCTGTCTTATCAGCATCTTTTCATGTTTATTCTCGCCTTGATAGCGTTATTCTTGTTGGGTTATGCTGACAAGAAAGCTTGGATTGGCAGCATTATTCATGGCATTTTTCTTTTCCTTGCTGGATTATTGATTCCTGCCTATTTCAATATCAACTGTGTGCATAAAAGTTGTTTGGGCTTTGAAGTCAGTCCTTACTTCCTTTTTTGGTGGATCTCATTCTTGGTGGTTGTTTTCATCACGAATCTTGTTTTAGTGAAAATCACAAAATTATTTAAACAAAAGAAACATTTAAGGAAAAGATGAAAGATCACATTAAGAAAATTAGGAAAGATATTGAAATCATCAAAGAAAGGATTGTCATCAAGACTCCGACTCATTTTTCTTTATATCATGTTTTTGTCTCTTTTTTTGGTGCTTTAATCCTTGGCCAGACTTTTGTCCTGAAGGGCTTGTTGTATTCTGTGTCTTACAGCTTGTCTCCTGTGCATATTTTTGCGATTGTCTTTGTTACTTTGTTTGTTCTCAGTGCTGAGATCTATTATGTTGGTTATAGAAGGGTTAGGGATAAGCGTAAAAGGCATTTTGGCCAGTTTTGGTTTAAGAGGATTTCAACATACTTGCTTATTGCTTTTATCATTTCTTTTGGATTGATTTTTTTGTACAACCTAAACTCTTCATTAGACCATACTTTAAAGATTGTTGTTGCTATGAGTTTTCCTTGTGCTGTTGGCGCTTCTTTGGCTGATTTGGTTGAGAGGTATTGATGATGTCTTTCAGGTATTTAGAAAATATTGCTTTGGCTGAGGCTGCTTTTGAGGCAGAAGGTAAAGACTTGAGAAAGTTGTTCACTTCTTGTGCTGAAGCTTTTATTGATACTTCTGTTGATCCTTCTTCTGTTAAGCCTGTTATTAAGAAACATATTGAAATCAAAGGCAAGAATGTTGAGGATTTGTTGTTTAATTTCCTTAACGAACTTGTTTTTCTTAAGGATTCTGAGTCTTTTATTCCTAAAAAGGTTGAGATTAGTGAAATTTCTGATAATTTTCTTAAAGCTGTTGTTGTTGGTGACTTGATTAAAGTTAATAAAGGCCAAAGACTACGTGCAGACATTAAAGCCATTACTATGCATAAGTTTAAAGTTGAAAAGACTGCTAAAGGCTGGAAAGCTGTTGTTGTTATGGATATTTGAACTCAAAAGCAAAAGTTTTTAATTGCATTTTTCTTTTTTCTGGATTATGTTAAATCAACTCAATCAAACAAGCGACGTAACCTGGGAGCTTCCTAAGACATTCAAAGAGGGTATGCGTGTTCCTGTCAAGATTTTCGCTTCAAGAAAGCTTTTAGAGAATTTTGATGATGCTGTTTTCTCTCAGGCTGCCAATGTCGCCACCCTTCCCGGTATTCAGAAGTTTTCTTTTGTTATGCCTGATGGCCATTCTGGTTATGGTTTTCCTATTGGTGGTGTTGCTGCTATGGATATCAATGAAGGGGTTATTTCTCCAGGAGGAATCGGCTTCGATATCAATTGCGGCGTGAGGTCTCTCAGCACTAATCTGACTTTCAAGGACATCAAGAGTAAGCTGAAAGAATTGGTTGACTTGTTGTTTAAGACTGTTCCTACTGGTGTTGGCTGCAAGGGTTTTATTAAGCCTTCAAGGGCTGAGTTTCAGGATGTAATGCAAGAGGGCGCTAAGTGGGCTGTTGAGAATGGTTTTGGTTGGGAGAAGGATCTTGATTTCACTGAGGATAAAGGCCGCATCTCTGGCGCTGATCCTGATAAGGTGAGTGATAAGGCTATTGCCAGAGGATTAAGCCAGCTTGGCACTCTTGGTTCTGGTAATCATTATTTGGAGTTGCAGGTCGTCAAGCCAGAGAATATTTTTCATAAGGAGTTTGCTGAGGCTTGGAATTTCAGTAAAGAGGATCAAATCAATGTTATGATTCATTGCGGGAGTCGTGGTTTTGGCCACCAGGTTGCTTCAGATTATCTTAAGTTGTTTCTTGATGTCATGCCAAAATATGGTATCAAAATTTTAGATAGAGAACTTGCCAGCGCGCCTTTCAATAGCAAAGAGGGTCAGGATTATTTTAGTGCTATGGCTTGTGCTGCTAATATGGCTTTTGCAAACAGGCAGGTTATCATGCATCGTGTAAGGGATGCTTTTGAGAAGGTGTTCAAAGTGTCTGCTGAGGATTTGGAAATGAACTTATTGTATGATGTTGCTCACAATATTGCTAAGGTTGAGGGGCATGAGGTTGATGGCAAGCTTAAGAAGGTTATTGTTCATAGGAAGGGAGCTACCAGGGCTTTTGGCCCTTCTCGTATGGGTGATCATCCTGTTTTCTCTAAGACTGGCCAGCCTGTCTTGATTGGTGGTAGTATGGAGACTGGAAGTTATCTTCTTGCAGGCAGGGATTCTTCTGTTGAGACTTTTTGTAGTGCTGCGCATGGCAGTGGCAGGGTTATGAGTCGTGCTCAGGCCAAGAGGCAGGTCAGAGGCGAGGATCTTCAGAAGAGTATGCTTTCTAAGGGTATTTATGTCAAGGCTGCCAGTTTTTCTGGTCTTGCTGAGGAGGCTGGTTTGGCTTATAAGGATGTTGAGTCTGTTGTTGACACTTTAGAGAGTGCTGGCATCACTAAGAAGGTTGTTAAGCTTGTTCCTATTGGCAATATTAAGGGTTGATGATGGTTGATCTGGAATCTATCAAAAGCAGGTTGAGCAGACTGGATGTTTTTCTTGACGAGAGTTCTTTGAGGCTGCATTCTGAGCAGGGCTTGGTCAATGAAGTTTATACTGTTGAGTCTAACATTGGCAGGTTGATCATTCATTTTAGGAAGCAATCTGACAAGCATGTTCAACTCGAGAAGGTCAAGAGGGTTTTTGAAGTCAGCAGGTTTATCAGAAAACGCACTTCTGTACCTGTTCCTGAAGTCATTACTTTTGGAAAGGACAAGGCAGGCTGTGCGTTTCTTGTGCAGAAGTTTGTTGATGGTAGAAAGCTTAGTTCTGTCAAGGATAAGCCTGTTTACATCAGGCAGTTGGCTAAGTATATCGCTGAATTGCATCATCTCCCTATAGCGGGTGGCGGTTATTTGGTTTTTCGCTCTGGCAGGTTAAGGGGAAAGTTCAGGGATTATTTTTCTTTCTTAAAGTCTGGTTCTCTGGGTTGTTTGAAAGGGATTTATTCTGTCAGGAAAGAATTAGGTAAAACAGTTGAGCCTGATTTTTCTGTTCTTAGATCAAGATTAGATGCATTTTTCAGGAAGTTCAAAGAGCTTTGTGTTGGTGTAAAGTCAAGGTTGCTGCATGGTGATCTGAAGTTTGAGAATATTCTGGTTGATGATAATGGTATCGTTGCGCTGGTTGATCTTGAATGGTCAGCTGCTGGTGACCCTGCTTGGGATTTTTCTGGCAGAAAGGACTTGAATGATGTTTTTTTTGAGGAGTATTTTAAGCGTATGAGGTCATTGGGAGAGCCTGTTGATGAGAAAAGTTTTAGGTTGAGAGTGGGTATTGCTTGGACTATCAGGCTGGTCTTTATTGCTGATACTTTTAAGAGGGATGAGGAAACGTTTGGTTGGTCTTTTAGGGAATTCAAAGAGAATCTGGATAAGTTATTACTTGAAGAATCCTGAGAATATGTTTATAAGTATTAATGCAAAGAAGAATAAGCTTATCACTTTGAATGCTATTCTCTGCTTTCCTTGTTTCCCCAGAAGTTCATTTAGCATCCTCCCCCCATCCAAAGGCCCAACAGGCAACAGATTGAATAGTCCAATTCCTAAGCTCAGCAGATAGACCCATATCATTAATTCATATATCCATGAGACTGTTTTTGCTAATAGGATGCTCCTTCCTTTTTTGATTATTGAGTGTTGTTTTATGTTGATTCCAACGTACGCACGGTTATTTTTTTCTGCGAGAGGCACATCAAATGTTCCCTCGTTTGTTCTTATCTTTATGATGTCTCCTGGTTTTTTTTGGTTGATTATTTCTTTGAATTCTTTCAGCGTCTTGACTGGATTACTGTCTATTTCTGTTATTATTGTGTTTGGCGCCATTCCTATCATTTTTGCAGGGCCTTCTTTCGCTAATTGTGTTATCTCGACTCCATCTGGTGTGTAAAAATTTGTTACGAATGGCGTTATTGGTATTAACAATAGGACTATTAGGATTCCCATTATAATGTTTGCGAATGGTCCTGCTGCCAGCATTGTTAGTTTTGCTTTTTTGCTGAATTTCTTGAATTTCTTTTCGTTTGGCTCAACAAACGCTGCAGGTATTAGCGGGATTATCACACCAACTATTGCGATTCCTGTTGAGACTAATGGTATCTTGTATGCTCTTCCGAATAGCCCATGGGAGAATTCGTGGAAGAACGCAACTATGAATATCGCAAGTATCCAGTACATGAATGGAACATAAAATATTCCTTTTGCAGATATTGGCAGCACCAATTGCGCCCCCACAGCTGTTGCTGGATTGAATAATAGTTTTATTGTGTTGTATAGTATCTCAAAGCTAACAAAAGCCATCCCAATAAAACCAATTACAACCCCTATCATTCCTATTGTTTTCAGGAGTTTTCTGTTTTTTTTTGCGATCTTGTCCATTGCTTTAAGGCCGAATTTGCTTCTTATCATAAAGACATAGATAAGTGGAAAGAGTCCGCTTATTGAGATTTTTTTTCTGTTTGCATAAAGAAATATTGCTAATAACAGAAAGAATATTATCGCAAATATCAGGTTAATGTCCATTAGAATTATTTCTTTCTTTTTGGTTTAAAAGCTTTTGCATTGCACTTTCTGCACTTTACTTTTTTTGCGATGATTTTTAAGCTGGATGCCTTTATTACGCTTTTACATCTTCTGCATACGAACTTGTTCTTAAACAGTCTCGCTTCTGCTTCTGGGAATTTTGCCATTTTATGCTCCTTTGACTTGTTTCATGACTTTTTCGTCTAGTATGATCCAGTATAGGACTTCTGTGCCTTCTGTTATCTTTCCTTGCAGTTCTTCAGGAATCTTTAGGTCAAATGTTTCATATGTTTCTGTGTCCATCACGTTTGCAGTGTCTCCTGTTACGCTTAGGACTTGGGCAGTTTTTTTCTCTATTATTGGCACTTCTACTTTGTCATGTCCTGGCAGTACCATGTCTCTTTTCTTGCCATCTATGAGCCCAACCGCAACTATCCTAAATTTTGCGTGGCCATGTTTTCCTGGCCTTGACGTTGACACATCTATAACTCTGCATGCTTCTCCATCCATTATGATGTAGCCGCCGACTTTTATGCTTCCTGGTTCTGCAACTTTTACTGCCATATTTTATCTTTTTTTCTGGTTGCTTTAAAAAGTTTTTGTTGTTTCTGGCTGATATGTTGTCATGAGCTTTTTTGGCGCTATCCGGCCTGATTTGTCTGTGCCAGAGGTTGTGATTTAGCATTCTTGGGTTAGACTCTTGTGCGCCAAAAGTTTGCGTTTAGTATCTGGCTTTGAGTTTGGTTGAAGTGCATTTCCTTTTGTTGAATTCCTGTGCGCCTTGACAATGTCATTAGTGTTTGACTACGTTCTTAGTTAAGGAGTATTTTCTTTTGTTAAACTATTGTGCGCCTCTGTGGCGCTATTGGTGTACTGAGATCTCAGTTCAGTTACTGCATCA
>CAYPUD010000052.1:0-6782 GCA_964413955.1 uncultured Methanosarcinales archaeon | reverse complement strand
TGAAAACCGAGCTGATTAACGCCAAATGCGACTGACACTTCCTGCTAAACAGCTCTTAATGCTTCTCTAAACTTGTTAATTGAGTCCTCACCCAGTTTTTTGATGATCACCCTTGTTTCTAGAACAAAATCCTCAGCCTGATTCAGCAATTCATCAGCGATTTCTTTAGTGATTGCGTCTTTTTCTGTTGAAATATAATATTGCTTATCAATCCGTTCTTTCTTTGCATTTGCAATTAGATTGTACAGATCAGCCCTTTCAAAAATGGTTCTCAGTAAAATGATTGAGCCGCTGTGGTTCTCGCATTTTATGCCAGTTCTAAACAAAAGTGCAAGAAGGATGTTATACATCGCATAATAAGACATACTTATTGAATTCTCAAAAAGGTTGTTTTGCAATAATAATTTAGCTGATTTCAAGCAATCAGACGACTTAGTAGTGTAAGAATTACAGATGTTTTCTGAAGGCTCAACCAATTCCAGTTTTCCTTCTTCTTTCAGTTTATTCAGAAATCTGTTTTTCATAAAATAATTCAACTCCTCTTATGATTATATGATCCTTGATGATTTCTTTGATCAGCGGGGATTTAAGGTAGAACTCTCCTATCTTAACATTGATCTTTGAGTGGATATTTTCGATAGTCTGTTTCACTTTTCTGCTTTTTGTTTCTATATAGATATCAATATCGCTGTCAGTTTTTGCCCGCCCTTTAGCATAAGAACCAAATAAGATAATCAATCTTGCATCTGTTTTTTTTAGGATCTCTTCAAGGATGATGCTTAATTTCTGATAGCTTCTCAATAGTTTTGTCAACTTGAATAATTCTGTTTGCAGAATATACGTCTGTGAAATAAGATTCTTTTTTAAGAAAAAAATCTTATTCTTTCCTTCTTTTCTTGAGTCAACCACATTTTCTTTTTTTAGGTTATTCAGTCTTCTTAAGATAGTGGAATGCGGAGCTTTTAGGATTTTGGCGATGCCTCTGATATGGTTATTTTTCTTCAATAATGACTCTACAATTTCCAATTCCAGATTGTCTTTTTTCTGAACCATATGGTTCAATATTGAACCACTTATATAAAAAGATTTCTGTCAAAATCAGATAAGCTAACAAAGTGAGAGTTTTTATGAGTCTCTTAAATAGCAGATTTGGTTGTTGCATTAGGGGGATGCCGCTCAATACAGAAAAGCTTTAAATAGTTAAATCCTCAATACAGCAATAAAAGAGGTGCAATATGACTGAAGGCAGCAAAAGGCTCATCATCTATGGATTCATTAAAAGCCAGTATAAAAGCTTATACCCAAAGACTCCTGAAGAGAGAAGAAAACTCATCAGGAAATGGGAGAAAGATATAAAAAGCAAAGATGAGGCCAAGAAAAAAATAGCAGAGAAAAAACTGAAAGACCTTCAAAACCATGCAGACCACGAAGAACAAGAGTTCTCAAAATACCAAGTGATGCTGCTGGACAGGCCAAAACCATTAAATACATGGTCGATAACAATTGAGAGCCAAAACAACAGCGTAGAGCCTTATTATTATTTCTGCATGCATGAACTGGCGGACTGGGGCTACAATCATGTGGATAAGATAATAGATGTGTTCACTGCAGCAGAACACAGCAGCTTTTATGGAGCTGCAGCCCAAAAACTAGGGCTTGCGCAGGATAAAGTAGGGCAGTATCTTGCAACAATAGGAAAGATGATCAAAGACATGTTCCAGCTAGTCAGAGAATTAAGGTGGATCGATGAGAGAATAAGATATTATGAGGACTCTGACTCAAAAGACAAGAAAAAAAGCGATATTGCTCTGACAGCATTGAAAGGGCTGTGGGTTGATTTAGTGGATGGAGTCGTGGGCGGACAAAGGACAGGAAGCAACTTATTCACGATGGCCCAACAGCTCCAGTTTTCAGCGCTGCCAGACCTGTTTTTTGACATACACCCAAGAACTGTCGAAGAGATAGAAAAAGTCGTTGAAGAACAGGCAGGAGAGTTCAACAAGACAGTCAAGAGAGTGCTCAAAAGAAAACTGTACAATTTCCTGACATGGAAAGCAAGCACATACAGGGAAATAATCAACAGAAGGAAATTCACGATAAGGTACTTGCGACAGCATTACAATGTGATAAAGATGTATATAGGCTGGTGCAAGCCATACATAAGGCATATAGAACGGTTGAGAGGAAGCGATTCAAGGCTCAACAGCGCAGATGTGATCTCAGCTTTTGAGAGCAGCATGATAGAGATTGAAGTTCTTGGAAGAAGCCTTCCTAAAGACAACAAGAAAGTGTATAATTGCATGATGATCAGCTTTGAATACAAGACCAAGCCAAGCATGCAGTATCAGACAGAGGGCTATCACAGAGGGCCGATACATATAGGAATAACAAACATCCAATGGAGAGCATACGCATGGACAGCAGAGCAGATAGAGAATTATAAACGAATGAGAGAAGAGGAGGACCTTGATATGCTGAAAAGCATAGACGACAGCCTGAAAGACGCTATGGAGTCATTAGGAGATGATCTGCTGAAATACTTGAAGGAAGCAGAGGAATCTATAGAAGAGCCAGAGAAAGAGGAAGAAGTCAAGAAGCCAAAAGGGTTAGGCGATATATTCAAAGAGACATTCGCAGGGTTCTTCCCAAAAAATAAAACAAAACCGAAAAAGCCGAAAAAGCCCTCAAAGAAAGAGCTTGCGCTGGCTAAAGAAAAGGAAAAGGAAGAACAGGGAGCTGCAGGATGGCTGGCAAAATTGTTCTGTTTCAAGGTTTATGAGATAGTCAAGAAAGCGCATGGGATGTTGGCATGGTAAGGTTTTAATAAAATTAAAACTTTTTTTAATATCATGGAAATAGATTTTGAAGGCATCAAGAAACTCCCTCCAATAGACAGAAAAAGATCATTGCAGAAAGTCAGAGAACTTCTGAAAAGAGAGATAGAGAACTCCAAAAAACAGCTGGAAGAGACAGAAAGGCTCTTAGGGGTAGCAAAGTCAGAAGAGAGCATCATAGAAGAGATAGAAGTGCCGAGAGCAAAAAAGATCGATGTCAGCAAACTGTTCAAGGTACAAGGCGCAGGAGAAAAAAAGGGATTCGCGAGCCTTGAAGACCAGTTAAAGAATTTGCCAGAAAAAGAGAGAAAAGATGTAGCAGAACTGGCAAAAGCGCCGATAGAAGATGTGTACGCAAGGATAAAAAGCTTTACAGAGATGCTGACACAATACGAACAAAACCATGGAAAAATGCCAAGAACATATGAGAATGTTTCAAAATCAGAACTTGAAAGAAGAAGAGAGATATATGAATTAGCGCTGCAAGAAAAGAGAAGAGCAACTGAAAGAGGAGAATATAAGATAGATGAGAAGAAGGAATACCTGATGTCAGTCGCAGAAAAGATGATGTACAAGAAACTGTAAGGCAAAGAACCAAGAAAGAGAAAAAAATCAAAAGGAGTTGATAAGTATGGTCGTGAATAAGATCCTAAGATTTTCGTTATTGGTCTTTTACGCAGGCAACATGTTCTTAGCTTTCAAAGGCAAAGCCAATTTTTTGGGAATGCAAGGGATATTACTTGCAGCAGTATTCGGCGTGATGGCATTATTGTTCCTGACAAGATTCTATTTCCTGGCAGCAGCAGCCTCAGCAGTTTACCTAGGAGCAATTGTGTGGGGATCAATCAGCACAGGAATCCTTGGAAAAATAGGAGAATTAAGCCTGTTCATAGTCTCAATAGCGACACTATTGCCTGAGGAAGGAACACTTTCTCCAAAAGAGATCGTTGCAAAGTATAGGGACTTGATAAAGGGAAAGAGAAAGAATAAGATAGGAAAATAAAAATTCTTTTTAGTTAAACAAGAGGCGTGCGAGAGGGTGATGCGCGGGAGCAGAAAACTCTTGAGTTGAACAAGAGGCGTCCTGTTTGCGAATAATGTCATAAAAACCAGCAAAAGAATCTTAAGCTGAATTCTAGGCATGCGAAACAATGTGCGTAGTAACAACAGAAAACTCTTTGGCTGAAAATTAGGCGTCCTGCTTGCGAATAATATAATGAAAATCAGTAAAAAACTCTTTAGCTGAACTTTAGGCGCGCTGTTTGCGCGCAACTGATAATTGCGGAAGTTTTTTTCTGAAAGAAAAATCGCAGGATTATTTGTGGGTTTTGAGAGAAAGAAATGTTCTCTTAGTATAAAAATTGCAGGTTTATCGGCAGATTTTTTTTGGAAAAAAAGCCAGAACTTAGAGCAAGTCCTAATTGAATGCAAGAAAGAGATTAAGAAAAATTCAACAGATTATTGAAGCAAGGAACTCTACCACACTATAGAACTGCGCCCAGAAGGCGCACTAGAATTCAGCATAAGAAAATGCTCCTGATGCAGGAACTGAACTGAGATCTCAGTACATCAATAGCGCCAAACAGGCGCACTAGAACCCAACCAAAGAAAATACCTCAACGCCAAACACAAGAATCACTCGCAACATTATCAAGGCGCACAAATTTTTAGCAAAAGAAAACACACCCAAGCCAAGACAAAGCTATTCATACAAGAAAATGCTGTAAACGTTTATTGAACAGAAGAATATATTTCTGGGACGTAAAATACCATACAAATATTTAAATACAAAGATATATTATAAAAACTATATGGTAGAGTTCAGAACATTACCTGAGTATTATCATCCTCTTGAAAGAGGAGAAGAGTTCTTGGCTCCAGAAGAAGAGCCTCAGGTAGAGAAACCAATACTTCCGATAAGCCAGATAGGGGCAACTGTTCCAGAGCACGATCCTGTATTTAAGAACATGGTTCAGACAGTGCAGGCGAACATCAGAAGAGGGATGGGGACAATGCAGATTGTCCTGCAAACACCTCCAGAAAGCGCAATAGGCGGCAGGCCAAAAGCATATGGAAAAGAGATAAGAGAAGCCATAAAAGAAGTGATAAAAGCAAATGAAGTCAAGATCAAAGGTGTTGAGTTGCCTACGCAGATGAGCAACCTGTCAGGATTTGATATGCAGCAAAGGGCATTCGAGGAAGAAAAGCGGCTGCGAAACAAGCGAGAAGTTGAAGATGCATTGAAGTTTGCAGGAGATATAGGCGCAGGCGGAGGAGTGGACATAGTCAGTTTTGAGTTTCCAAGACCAGTCAATGACGCAAGCTGGCAACCAAGAGATCCAAGAACAGGCATAGTAAAGGAACAGAACATGGTGTTTGAGAATGAAGGAGAGACTACTATGGCAGGAGTTGTTGACACAAGGACAGGCCAAGTCATGATGGTCAGGACAGATGAGAAGCAGTTCCTGATGAGAAGCAAAGAAAAAGGATTCAAACGCTTAGAAGCGTACAATGAGAAAGGGGAGCCAAACCAGCCAGTTGAGTGGTCGTGGGAAGACTTTCAGAGGTGGGCTAATGATGAGACAAACGAGGAAGTTAAAGATTTTATAAGGAAATATGGGCGAAAACCGACTGCAGAGGAGCTGTACTTCAGATCTCAATTTGATCTGCAGATAGACCAATACAAAGGACAGGAAGCATATTATGAACACTATGCAGCGCAAGAGAAGAAACAAATTGATAGTTTAAGGGAAACTATAAAAGCCCTCAAAAAGGTCCAGCCAGAGAGAGCAAAAGAAGAAGAAAAACAGTTAGAACTTCTTGAAAGAAACTATAAGCATTTTCTAGATTCAGTCACATCAGCAAGACAGCGTCTGAAGGAGCTTGAGTTCAGGAAAGAGAAGCTCCAGCCAATGAGCGTCTATGGGGTTGAGAGTTCTGTGCAAAGCTATGCAGAACTAGGGATAACTGCGATGAAAGAGACAAGGAAACCTCATGTGAAACAGCCTCTTTATGTAGGGCCAGAGATAGGCTGGCCTCAACAATTCGGAGGTCATCCAGATGAGTTCATAGAACTGATAAAGAGGTCAAGGCAGAGGATGGTGGAATTGCTGACAAAACCAGAGCTTGCTGATCCGAGAAAGCCCTTTGAGCCACCACAAAAAAATCCTTACTATGATCCCAGATTCACAAAAAAGAAAGCAGAGGAATATGCGAGAAAACACATAAAAGGCATGTTTGATACAAGCCATATGGGAATGTGGTGGGAACACTGGAAAAGAGATCCAAAGAAGACTGAGGAACAGAATTTCAAAGACTTTGAGAACTGGTACATGAAGAAAGTTGAAGAGATGATAAAAGAAGATGTGATAGGCAGTGTGCAAGTCGTGGATAGCGCGTCAGCAGCGCACGGACACCTTCCGCCAGGACAAGGAATCTTTGGAGATGTCATAAAAAACACAATGCGAAAACTGAAGAAAGCAGGATGGACGGGCATGGTCGTGTCAGAAGGGCATGAAGAAGAGAAGTTCGGAGAAGGAAGAATATTATACAAGACATGGGAACACTTAGGAGGTTATCCTGGCAGGCCTTCTTACTCACCAAATTTTCCTGGCAGAAGCTGGTCACAGATGCAGCACAGCTATATGGGAAGAACATACTCACCATTGTATATGTTCGGCAGCTATGCGCCAAGCAATGAGTTCAAGCTATGGAGTGAAGTGCCGTTAGAATAAGAATAATAAAAAAATCAAAAAGATCTTTCAACCTCATCCAGCAATTCTTCAGCAGAAGATTCCAGATCCTCAACAACAGCTGCTTTACCGCAATAAGGACAAACTTGCGGCTTGTTGAACCTAGCAAACCTGTAATTGCACGCCGCACAACGAAATTTGATCTTTTCCATGATTTCAGAGAAAGCAGATAAGTATTTAAATTTTTCTGGAAAGG
>CAYPUD010000051.1:0-6899 GCA_964413955.1 uncultured Methanosarcinales archaeon | reverse complement strand
GCTTTTTCTACAAAATTATGAAGCAGAAAATCAGGAAGTTGTTGTTTGAACTGACGAGGAACTCAAGAATTTCTACAAAGAATCTAAGTAAGATCCTGAAGGCCAGCCAGCAGTCCTGCTCTTATCTGATTAAGTCTCTGAGAAAGAGGAAGATCCTTCAGCAGTATTCTTGTATTGTCGACGCTGTCAAGCTTGGCTTTACAAATATAATAGTTAGTTTCAATTACCTTGATTTTGACAGCAAGGTTGTGAAAGATATTCTGGAACATCTAAAAAACGACAGTCTGGTGACTGTTGTCTATGAGTGCAAGCAAGGGGTGGATCTGATTGTTGAGTTCAGCGCATTGAATCTTTCTGCATTTAATAAGAACCTATCTGAGATAATTGACAGGTTCAATAAGGTTCTGAGGGTTGTCTCTGTCTCTCCTGTTATTGTTAAGCATCGTTTCTTGAGGAATTATCTTGTCAGGAAGAAGGATGATAAGGATATAATTCTTTGCGGAGACAGGGATCTGGTGTTGTTGTCAGATAATGAGAAAGCAGTCTTGAATGGTCTCATAAAGGAACCTTCTGCCAGCCTGACTATGATTTCAAAGAACACTGGCATCTCTGTCAAGTCTGTTGTTTCTGTCAAGAAGGGCCTTGAGCAAAAGAAAGTCATAAAGGGTTACAGTTGTGTGTTCAATGCAGAGAAGCTCGGCATATACAAGTATTTTCTTTTTCTCAGTTTCTCTAATCTTGGCACCAAGGAGATGAGCAGGCTTGTTGAGTTTGCAAGACAGAATAAAAACATAATAAGCTTGACTAAGCTTATTGGGGAGTTTCAGATTTTGCTTGTTGTTGAGGAATTGTCTAAGACTGGCCTGATTAAGGAGATCAGGGCTGATTTTTCTGTTGACAAGTATCTTTTTGTTGAGCATAAGAGCACTCTTAAGAAACTGTATTGCCCTTTTGTCGAATGAGGGTGGCAGCACTTGCCCTCTTCAGCTTAAGAATTTTCTGTTTCAGATCATTTCGCTGCCAGAGCATTGAGTTCACTCATTTTGTCGTAAGATTTTTAAACTTAAAGGTTGTTTTTTTTGAGCATGGAAACCATAACTTTGCCTAAGGAAAAGTTTGAATTGATGAAGCTTGAGCTTAAGACTCTCAGAAATTCAAAGATTTATAAGCGATTGCTTGAGTTTGAAGCAAATATTTCTAAGAAAAAAATTAGTCGCGCAGAATTAGGTTTTTGAGAAGATTTTTAAGATTTTATTTTTGATCTTATTTATAATCTTCTGTTGTTTTATTTTGTCTTTCTTCATTTCAAACTCAAATATGTAGATTTCTTTTGTTGTTGAATTGTATTTAAAATACAGTCTGATTGGAGGATGTTTTGTTTTCATCTCGTAGACAAAAAGTCTAGAATCAAGTAATTTTCCTGCAAAAGGTCCTCGATATTCTAATTTGTCAAACATTTTTGAAAGGATTTTTTTGACTCGTAAGTTTTTCGCTATTTTTCTAAGTTGTTTTGAAATGATTTCATCAAATACGAGATCAAACTTTTCCATTTTAGGTTAATGAGATTCTTTTAAATATATAAAGATGTTGTGACAACTGTAAAGTCAACTTAATATTTTTCTTCAGCAAGAGATGTTTTTTACTTTTTTTTGCTAACACGCTCTGTTTTGTTAATTTGATAATAAAAAGAATTTTAAATCATGTTTGCTTTTTCTTGTGTGATGAAGATACTCTCAATCCCTGCAAGGGCTAAAACAAGTGTTAAGCTGACTAAATCAGCTCTGGCTGAGCTGCCTAAGCAAAGGCTTGCTGTGCTGACCACTGCCCAGCATATTCATAAGATAAAGGATGTCGCTGAGCAGATTGAGACTGATTATTTTGGTCAGGTTTTGGGATGTAATGTCTTGAACGCGATCGGTTTCTCAAAGTTTGTTGATGCTTTCTTGTTTGTTGGTTCTGGGTTGTTTCATCCGATCTATATTGCTTATAAGACCGAAAAGCCTGTCTTTATCTGGAATCCTTTCAATAAAAAATTATCCAAGCTTCCTGAATCTGATGTTGTCAAGTTCAGAAAGAGGCGGAAGGGTGCTTTGCTTAACTTTTATGATGCCAAGACTATTGGGATTATTGTGTCTTTGAAGCCTGGCCAGAAGAACTTGTCTTTGGCAAGAGATTTTGAGAAGCAGACTAAGAAGGATGCTTATCTGTTCATTTCAGAGACTCTTGACTTGTCTGATCTTGATAATTTTCCTTTTATTGATTGTTGGGTCAATACTGCTTGTCCCAGGCTGGCTGATGACAGGCGGATGGTGAATATAGATGAGCTTATTGAGGCAGGAGTCTTTAAGCCAAAGGTTGTTGTTGAGAAGCCTATCTGGACTGATAAAAAGGGTCTGGAATCATGAAATTCTTTCATAAGGTTATTTGGTTGTCTGTTTTGGCAGTCATTTTAGCATCTCTTATTATTGTCAGTTCTTGCACTGATCATTATGTTGTTTTTGGAGATGGAAAAAAGGTTGATGTTGAGTTAGCGATAACCCCTGAAGAGAAACAGGTAGGTCTTATGTTCAGGGAGACTCTTTGTGCTGATTGCGGTATGTTGTTTGTTTTTGATGATGAAATGATCAGGTCTTTTTGGATGAAGAACACCCTGATTCCTTTGGATATTATTTTCATCAGCGAGAATCTTTCTGTTGGCAATGTGTTGTCTGCTGAGCCTTGTGAACAGGACCCTTGCAGGTTGTATAAGGGCTTAGCGAAGTTTGTTCTTGAAGTGAATAAGGGTTTTGCTGAGAAGAATGGTATAATGCCTGGCCAGAAGGTCAAGTTAGTTGGTATAGAATAAGTTCATTGTTATTGTATGATTTTATACTATTACTTTGTTTTTGTTGTTTGTTTCGCTCAGTTCTGTAAGGCCTGCTCCGATGCCTTTGCCTAGTTCAAATGAGTTTTCTGAAATGATCTCTCCTATAAAGTCTGCCAGGCCTTTTTTTGTGCTCAGTTTTTTGAATTTGACTTTTGTCTTCAAGATGCCTTCAAGGTATTTCTTTACGTCTGCTTTATTGCCTAATTCATCGACAAACCCATATTCAAGAGCTTCTTTTCCTGTGAAGATGAATCCGTCTGCGTGTTTTCTGACGTCTTCTTCTTTCATTTTCCTGTTTTTTGCTATTGCTTTGATGAATTCATCCTGAATGAATTTAAGCGTGTCTTGGAACATCTTCTTTTCTTCAGGAGTTAGTTTTCTCCAAATTGTTCCTGCATCCTTGTGTTTTCCTGCGACTAATCTTCTGTATGTCACATTGTATTCTTTGATCAGTTCAGGAAAAGCAAGTTTTGATGATGTTGCGCCTATGCTTCCTGTGATGCTCATCCTGTTAGCGAATACTCTGTCTGCTGCTGTCGCTATCCAGAATCCTCCGCTTGCGCCTATTTCTCTGATGAGTGAAACTGTTGGCTTTTTACAAGCCTTTATTGCAGAAGCTATCTCGTCGCTTGCAACAGGCCCGCCTCCTGGGCTGTTGATCTCAAAGACTATTGCTTTTATTCCTTTATCTTCCTCTGCGTTCTCTATAAGATTTAGGATATCATCAGATTTCACTCCTTTTCCCATCAGGCTATCTCCGCCTGTGGCAGTTATCGGCCCGTTCAGTTGAATCACTGCAACATTTCCTGTCTTGATGTTTTTTGCTCCAAAACCAATAAAACTCAAAAAAAAGAACAGGAATATTATTATGAATATGATTGATGTTATTGCGCTGATTGTCTTTCCTATTGCGCTTATGAGTTCAAGAAAACTCATTCTTTTTTTCTTCTCTGTTTTTTCTTTTTTTCTGCTCATTTTTAGTGGTATCTTGGTCCTTGTTGCCTGTCAGCGTCAACATTTAGTTTGAAAAATTCTTTCTCAAACAATGCTTTGGTTTTTTCTTTTAAAGCGTCTTTTCCTGTGCTGTTTGTTTTGATGTTTCCATAGAATGTTCCTGTCTTGACTTCTTGTTTTATTTTTGTGCTGTCTTTGAGTTCTTCGAGCATTTCTTTGGCTGTTTTTTGGTTTTCTTCAGAGCTTATTGATGTTTGGTCTTGGGCTGTTTTCGAGTTCAGATTCTCTGTTTGTGTTTCTGGTTGTTGTTTCTCGATCTGAGACTCTGGAGTCATTTTAGTTCCCACTACTGCTGCCTGGATGTTGCTCTTGCCGCAACTGACTAAGAACAAGAGTAATAGAATGACTGCAATCATCACGCTCTTTTTCATATTATTTATTGCTAAATGCTTTGTATTTAAATATTTTTAGGAAATTGAGCTAATATGAAACCTTGGTATTTTGTTTTGGTATTTTTCTCTTATCATCCTTTTGATAGAATGATGATGATTGCGACAATGATTCCTGCAGCTAAAGCGAGCATGCTGTATTTTTTTGATTCTTCTTCAACCTCTGGAAGCAGGTGTGTTGCTCCGACATACACTAACGCGCCTGCAGAAAGGGAAAGCAATATTCCGAGATTTGATCCTGATAGCTTGCTGATGAATGGCCATGAGAATAATGCTCCAAGCGGGGTGGTTATTGCTGCTGCAATAAAAGCATATAATGAGGATTTTTTCTTGTTGTATCCTGATTTAATGAAGAGCAGGAATGTTACGATTCCTTCTGGGAATTCATGAAGAACCATTCCTATTGCTGCTAATACTCCGATGAATATGCTTACGCTGAATGTTACTGAGTAGATGATTCCATCAACAAAAGAATGGAGGCCAATACCTAATGCTGGCACTATTCCAAAAGCCCTGTTATATCCTCTTTTGTGTTTGCATTCTTCTCCTCTGCAGATGAAGCTGTTGAAGAACCTGCTTAGTAAGTAAAAAAAGAAAAAACCGATCAGCAAAAAGACAGGTGCTGACTTGTTCATCTTGAATGATTCTGGAATTATATGCAGGAAAGAGACAGAGACTAGCACGCCTGATGCAAAGGCCATGAAGTATATGATGTTTTTCTTGCCCCATTTTGCGAATCTGTTGATGATATAAATCCCTATTGAGGTTATTGTGCACGCCAACAATGCAGCACCCATTGTCACAAAAAAAGCTTTGCTTGGCATCTTGTGTTGTCTTTATTTTTTGTTTTTTATAAAATTATTCTTTTATGGGTTGATTTGAATATCAAGTTTTATTCTCAAAAGAACTTCCTCAACCAATAAGTTCGTGTCCAAACAGGACGCCTAAAATTTAACTAAAGAGTTTTCTGTCTTTGCTTTCACTGGCTTCTTGCCAATGGAATCTTACATTTAGGGCATTTCTTGCTTGCGCAGGGAACTCCTCTAATTTTTGCTTCTCTGTATCCGCAGTTTGGGCAGACGCATGTTCCTTCTGGGCCTGCTCCAAATCCGCCCATTCTTCCTCTTCTGCCTTGGCCTCTTCCTAAGCCCATTCCTTGTCCTCTCCCACGACCCATGCCTGGTGTCATTTTATATTTGCCTCCTTCTATTTTTATTGCTCTGCCATTCACTATTGCGTCTGCTATTTTTTTTCTGGCATTTTTTAGGAGCCTGTTGAATGTTGGTTGTGAGATGTGCATTTCTTTTGCAGCAGGCTCTTGGTCAAGTTCTTCAAGATCTTTTAGCCTTATAGCTTCAAACTCGTCAACAGTTAAGATGGTCTCTTTGAGTGCTGATAAAGGCACTCTTGCTGGCTTGAAATAGTTCACTGTCGGTTCTGCAAGAACCATCCTGAATCTTCTTGGACGGGGCATTTGTTGCCTCTTTTTTTTAGATCTCTTCTAATGCTTCTTTCACTGTTTTCTCTTTTATTATTTTTGTTTCTATTTTTTTCTCTTCAAGTACGCTGAGCATCCTGTCTCCGAAATGGCCGCTCACAACCATCTCCACTCCTTCGTTGGCGAGCATCTGAGCGACTGAAGGCCCTGCTCCGCCGCCTATCACAAATGGGTTCTTGATGACTTTGACTAACTTTTTGTCGTCAAATATCTGGTAATATTCTGCTCTGCCGCTTATTGGGCTTACTTTTGCGTTTTCGTCTTTGCCTGTGCTTGCTATTGCAATTTTCATATTTCCACCTCCTTGTTTGGTTCTGTTATTTTTTCTACAAGGATTCCTTGCAGTACTGAGAGTATCATCATGACTATTGTTAGGATTATGACAAATTTTAGTCCAAAATAGTATATCATTAATGGTAATAGCGCTGGTTTGACTGCTCTGTTGTATAGGAATGCTGCTATAAATCCGTTGTTTTTTCCTTCTCTTTGTATATCATTTAAGATGGGATACCAAGCATAGATTGGACCAGTTGATATTATTCCTGTTATTATTGCTATTAACCATCTTTTTTTTCCTGCTTCTTTGCTTATGAATTTTTTCAGCCTTTTTGGAGTGAGGAAGTAATTCAGCAAGGCCATCAGTATGATGACTATCGCAAAGATGGGGATTATTTTTAGCAGTATTTTGAGTGCGAATTTTAGTGCTGTTATTATTTTTGCAGGGCTGATGATTGCTATTAGGATATAGCTAATTAAGACTATGCCCAAAAATATTATTCCTGTTTTGCTTTTTTCACTTTTTCTCATATTAACCCCATCAAAAAGACTGTTACGATTGCTGCTATTATCGCGAACAAGAAGCTTAATGCGTTTCTTGTTATTGCAAATTTTTTGCCCAAGAGTATTGCTTCTGCTGGAAGTTGAACTATTCCTACTGTCACCCATGATACAAGGAATGCAGTTACTGCAATCAGGCTGACTCCTTGTTTTAGCAGCTCTCCTCCTAAGACATAGCTTGTCACTGGGTTGCCTGCTAAGATGCTTCCTAGTGCTGAGCCTATGAATGAATCTATCAGGGGTTTTCCTTGAAATAGCTTCAGCAGGATCTCTTTTGGAAGAAAAGAATGGAAAA
>CAYPUD010000050.1:0-6919 GCA_964413955.1 uncultured Methanosarcinales archaeon | reverse complement strand
GGGTGTTTAAGAGGGGCGAAGCCCCTCTTTTTAATATCTTCCCCCTCCCTTACAAGGGAGGGGGATACAGGGGGAGAGTTGCTAGATTAAAAACTTAAAGACGGCAAAAAATAAGGGGCAAATCATCTCTTACTATCTTTAAAGGTATAATACCATTAAAAAATTCGAGTGTGCTATCGCTCGTATTCTTGAAAGCGTATAGCTCTTTTAACAAATCAAAGGATTTTGATTCAAGAAGTAAATTTCCATCTTTGACATATTCTTTTGTGATGAGTTTTAGGTCGTCATATTCTTTCGGGGACAACTTTGAAATATCTATTATGTATCCATTTTTCTCTTCATCATAAGTTACAGGGTTCTGTTTTTGGTTTCTTACTATTATTATGCTTATTCGATTGTTGCTTAAAAAATTCAGTTTTATTTTAGTTTCAAGGAATGTTTTCAGCTTCTCAAAAAATCCCATTTTAATTATTTTTCTTCTACTAACTTCATCATAGAAATCAGGTCATTTTTAAGAAATATTTCAGAACCCTTTTTTATTCCTGCAAATTCCTTTTCGTGCACTTCTGTTCCATCCAGTCCGATAATAGGCTCTTTTGTTGAGGATTCAACTATCAGACCATCCTCACTAATCTCTTTGTCAAAAAAAGACAATATGTCTTGTTTTGCGTTAGATTCAAAAACGATGTTCAAGCTCATTTTTTACACCTCATTTTATCAACAAATCCTGCATTCTGTTAATTGAACATTAATATTTATAAAGTTATTGATGGGTTTTTGAATTATTTTTTCATTTGTCGAAAAATCTTTTCAACAGTTTGTAAGGTTATCTGTCTAGAATTTCTTTTTCATCTCTTCTAGTTCTTTCTTGAACCTTTTGATCGTATTCAGGATGTGTTCTGGTTGTGTCTTTAGTATTTCTGCTGTTTTTTCCAGTATTTCTTCGTTTGTTCCTTCTGTTTTTTCTTTCTTTTCTAGCGCTAGTTCTTCTGGTTTGAGTTCTTTTTTCTTTTTTACTGCTTTTCTTGCGAGTTTCCATTTTTCAAAGAGTTCTTTGGCTCTTGCAGGTATTTCTGGAATGTCAACTCCTAATTCTGCTGCTGCTTTTTCAAGTATGTGTTGTTCTTTCTCCTCAAGTTCTTCTGCTGCTCTTCCTGCTGCGAATGTTATTCTTATCACTCCGTCTTTTATTTTTGTGGCTTTTATTATGGTTATTTTACCTGCTTCAAGTGTGTTGTTCAGGTGTGTGCCTCCGCACGCTTCTACATCAAGATTATCTATTGATACTATTCTTAGTTCTTTGCCTGGCACTGCTCCTCCTTGGTAGATTCTCATTCCGTATTTTTTTTCTGCTTCTTCTCTTGGCAGGATTTCTTTCTTGACTTCTATGCCTTTTTGCACTATCTTGTTGGCTTCTTCTTCTATCTGCTTGATCTGTTCTGTGGTGAGGTTTTCGTAGTGTGTTATGTCAAGCTGAGCTTTTTCCATGTCTTTTTTCGCTCCTGCTTGGTTCACATGATTGCCAAGGGCTTTTCTTGCTGCTGCGTTTACGATGTGTGTTGCTGTGTGGTGTTGTGTCAGTTGTACTCTTCTGTCAAAGTCTATGTCTCCTTTCACAACATCTCCTGCCTCAAATCTTGGCTTTTCTTTCATCACATGGACTATTATGTTTCCTTGTTTGAATACATCAATAACTTTTTCTCCGTTCAGTTCTCCTGTGTCGTGCAGCTGCCCTCCTGATGTCGGGTAGAACATTGTCTTGTCAAGTATCACTTTGTTGCCTATTATTGCAAGGACTTCTGCTAAGAATGCTGTTTTTGTGTAATCTTCAAAATAGAGTTTTTCTGTGTCTTTTATGCCTTTCAGCTCAAGTTGTTCTTCTCTTCTTGTTTGTGCTTCCTGGATTTTCTTTTCGTGTTTTTCGGATACTAATGAGTAGAAGTCTTTTGGTATCTCTATTTTTTTGCCTTGTTTTTCTGCTTCTTCTGCGACCAGTTCTGGTGTTATTCCCTGACTGTCATAGAGTTCTATCAGTTTCTCTGTGTTTATCTCTTCTGTAATTATCCTTCCCAGGACTTGTTTTATCTTTTCTTTTGTTGCTTCATATTTCTTTTTTTCCACAGCGAGTATTTTTTTGGTGTTTTCTATATTTTTTTGCAGTTCTGGGAATAATGGCTTTAGGTATTCTGCGTGCCATTCGCAAATCTCTCCTATGTCTAATTGCCATTTGTACTTATCTATGTAGCTTAGGGCTCTTCTTAGTATGACTCTTAGATTGTACATTCCGCCCACATTGCTTGGCAGCCCTCCGTCTGTTATTGCCACTAGTAATGCTCTTGAGTGTTCCATGACTGAGTATAGTGCTGCTTGTTTTTTCACTTTTTCTTTCAGTTCTTCAGGAGGAACGCCAATTTCTTTGGCTATTTCTTCCCATGCTTTTTCTATGTCTTCTATTTCATCCAGGTTTAATCGTGGGCTGAGTGGGTAGAATTTCTTGCCGAATTCTTCGTCAAGCTCAACTCCCGTCCTTTCTCTCATTTTTTTTAGGACTGGCGGGCTCATTGTCTCGTAATTGTTTAAGGCTCCTTGGGTGAACCATGCTATTCTTTCATACCCTTGCCCCATGTCTAATACTTTCACTTTCAGTTCTTTGTACCCGTCTGTTGTTACTTCGTATTGCATGTATACTTGATTTGAGATCTCTAGCCCTTCTGAGAAGAATTCCATGCATGGCCCGAAGTTTCCTCCTCCTGTCCAGAAGTCTTCGTGGATCTTTATTTTTTTTAGAGATATGCCCATTCCTTTTTCCAGCCAGGTCAGATGGTCTTTAATGTATTTGTTAATGTCATATTCTTTTGGCGGGACGAATGCATGCTCTCCGAGCATTATAAATCCCACGTTGTGTCCTGTTATGCCTACATTGTCTGTGTCATTAAACCTCAAACAGAATTGTGGTATAACCAGTGGATTGGCAGGCGGCTTTATTTCTCCGCTTACGACGTATGGCTGGAATGCTGCTATGCTTGCTATTGTGAATTCTGTTGTTGGGTTCCATCTTGCTATGACTGGATATCTTTTTATTGGTGTGTAGCCTAATTTTTCATGTGTTTTTGCGTATTCTTTCCAGACGTCAATGTATTCTATTTTCTTTTTTGTTGGGCTTTTCCCTATGAATGTGAGTTTTCCTACGCATTGTGTGTCTCCGCAGGTGTCATCTTCTTTTTGGCTCCAGAAGTGCCTTTTGCATTTTTTGCACTGATACCTCTCAAATCCTAGTTCTCTCAGCGCTTTCACAGGGTATGTTGTTTCCCATTCTTCTGCCGCTTTCTTGAGAAACTCTTTTTTTAGCTCCTTGTCTGACACCATTCTTTTGGAGAATTCTGTTATTATTTAAAAATCTAATGTATGTTGAATGAGGGGTTAACGTGCTTATGCTTCGGTCAAGTGCAGTTTTTTGTTGTTCCGTTTGTTTTAGTAGAATTCAGAATGTAGAAAAAATAAAAAAATTTTGAAGAGTTTTACTCTTCTTGTCTCCATCTGGAGAATCCTATTGCAAAGCCGACAATTATCAGCAGAGCAACTAACACTATCAGAGCGACTTCAAGGATCGTCCTTAAGCTCTTTGTTGTATTGTGTGTTGTTTCTGCTGGTTGGGCTTCTGTGGTTGTTTCTTTCTTCTCTGGCTCTTGCGGAATGATTATCTGTATCTTCTGTTCTTTTTCTTCTGCTTTCTTGCATTTCTCATTCTCAAGCACAGTCACTTTTGTGAATCCTGCGACTTTGTCGTGTCCTTTGTTGTACAAAGCCTCAATTGCAACCACATACTCGCCTGGTTCTGCGCACTTCGGGATTCTCAGGAACAGTTCTTCGCTGTCTTTTTCGTCTCCTGATTTGATCTTGTCCATGTATTCGCTTGCCTGAACGCTCAATTCTGGAAGTCCGACTGTTATCTTTATGTCTTTTTCGTCTTTCTGGCCTGCATTCTCAAGCCTGACTTTGGCGACCAGTCCTGCTCCTGCCATAATGTTATTGTTTGGGCTTAGGATGACGTCTTTCAGCTTAAGCTCGTGTCTAGGAGCGTTTATTTTCAAGTTGTAGTTGTATATCTGTTCATAGTTGTTCCTGTCTGATATTACGACTCGTAGTGTGTACTCATCCAGATCCATATCTTCTGGAAGCGCTATTTTCATCTTCTTGACGTATGTGACTCCCTCTTCCACATCAAAGCTGCCTATGTGGGCTGAGACTTTGTCATATTCATACCCGCTGAATGATGCGTCAATCTCTAAATTCTTTACGTCAGCCAGAGCGTTTAGGTATAGTTTCAATTCAAACTCATTGCCCCTTTCTATGTTTAGAGTGTTCCACTCATATGGATGGATTGTTGCCCCATCTATCTTTGCTTCCTCTATCATGACTGGCTGCATCACTGATACTTCTGTCGGTGTTACTGACTGAGCAAATGCAGCGATCGGAAGCAACAGTAACGCTAAAGTCAAAAACACAAAACTTTTGATGTATTTCATTGTTTTTCCCCCCATTATTGTCGATTTTTAATCTTGTTACTACCCGAAAGTATAACTCATATTTAAAGATTTCGCTTTGTGAGTATCATTCAGTAAAAACCCGCAGTCTCTACTTATCAGTTTAATTTAAATGTTTTGAACGGTAATTTTATAAAAAAGCCTTCCAAAATCTTGTTTTATTATGATTAGGCAGCCTATTGTCACTATTATGGGCCATGTGGATCATGGCAAGACTCTTTTGTTGGATAAGATCAGGGGCACTGCCATTGCTGCAAGAGAAGCTGGTGGGATAACTCAGGCCATCGGCGCAAGTATTATTCCTTTGTCCACAATCAAGTCTGTCTGCAAGGATTTGCTTAAGAATACTGCATTAAGCATCCCTGGGTTGTTGTTTATTGACACTCCGGGCCATGCTGCTTTCACTAATCTTAGGAAAAGAGGAGGTAATCTCGCAGATATTGCTATTGTGGTTGTAGACATTAATGAAGGGCTTAAGCCTCAGGCTGTTGAGAGTCTTGAGATTCTGAAAAGGTATAAGATCCCTTTTGTTGTTGCTGCTAATAAGATTGATTTGATTCAGGGCTGGCTGGTCCAAAAGGATAAGGAATTCTTTTTGCAGAGGTTTGATGCTCAGCCTGATAGTGTGAAGCGTCTTTTTGATACTAAATTTTATGAGTTGGTTGGCCAGTTGTTTGAGCAGGGGTTTAATGCTGAGCGTTTTGATAGGGTTGATGATTACACTAAGACTGTTGCAGTGATACCAACAAGCGCTATGACTGGCGCAGGCATTCCTGAGTTGTTGATGATTCTTGCTGGTTTGGCTCAGAAATATCTTGAGCAGAATCTTAAGACTGATACAAATGGCCCTGGAAGAGGCACTATCCTTGAAGTCAAAGAACAGAAAGGAATTGGCACTGCTTTAGATGTTATTATCTATGATGGTTGTATTAGGGTGGGCGACAACATTTTGATTGCTGGCTTGGAAAAGCCCCTTAAGACAAGGGTTAAGGCTTTGTTTGTTCCAGAGCCTCATGCTGAGATGCGTGAGAAAAAGTCTAAGTTTAAGAGTGTGAAAGAGGTTCATGCTGCAAATGGTGTAAGGATTTCTGCTCCTGGTGTTGAAGATGTTGTTGCAGGCATGCCTATTGCGGTTATCGGAGGGGATGAAGAAAGGTTGGCTGAAGAGATCCAGAAAGAAGTAGAAAGTGTTGTTATTGATACAGAGGATATCGGAGTAATAATCAAAGCAGATGCTCTTGGCAGTCTGGAAGCTTTGAGTGTTTTGTTGAAGGAGAAAAACATTCCTGTCAGAAAAGCTAGTATTGGCCCTATAACTAAGAAAGACTTGTCTGATGCTGAAGCTATCAAAGAAAAGGATCCTTTGCTTGGTGTGATTCTTGGCTTTAATATTCCCAAGCCTGAAGATACTGCTGGAGTTCCTGTTTTTGTTCATGGCGTCATCTATAAGCTGATTGAGGATTTTGAGGACTGGCAGGAGGAGCAAAGAAAAGCTATTCAGTTGTCTGCTCTTGATAAGCTGGTTAAGCCATGTAAGATTGAGTTGTTGAAGGGTTATGTTTTTCGCCAGAGCAATCCTGCTATTGTTGGTTGTGAGGTTCTTGCTGGAACATTGAAGTCTAACACTCCTTTGATGAACAGGGAGGGGAAGCTATTGACTGTTGCAAAAGGCTTGCAGGTTGATCAGAAGAATGTTGAGTCTGCAGAGAAAGGCAAGCAGGTTGCTGTTGAGTTGCCTAATGTTATTGTTGGAAGACAGATTAAGGAAGGAGATATTCTTTATTCAGCAGTTCCTGAAGAAGATTTTAGGAAGTATAAGGAGTTTAAGGAATTTCTAAGCCCTGAGGAGAAAGAGGTCTTGAAGGAGATTTCTCGTATCATGCGTGAGCATAATCCTGTCTGGGGTGTTTGAATGAAGAAAGAGATACTCAATATTGATGGCGTCGCTAAGCCCCCCGCTCCCTTTAATCATGTTGTTAAAGCAGGTGGTTTTTTGTTCGTCACCAGCCAGCTTTCCACAGACCTTAAAACCAATGAGATTCTGCCCGGCTGTGTTTCTGAACAAGCAAGGAAAGCTCTGGAAAACCTGAAGTTTTTGGTTGAATCCGCAGGCAGCAGTATGAAAAATATTGTGAAAGTAGTTATTTATATGAAGGATATAGCTGATTTTGATGAGATTAATAAGGTTTACAAAGAATTTTTCAATGAAGGGGAAGCGCCTGCAAGAGTCGCAATTCAGGCGTTATCCCCTATCAAAGGCGTTGATGTTGAAATTGAAGCTGTAGCTGTTGTTGAGGAAAAATGAAAGAATTGAATTTCCTGAGAAGTAAAGAGGTCAAGCAACTCATGAAGAGGGTTTTTGAGCAGTGGGGTGC
>CAYPUD010000049.1:0-6984 GCA_964413955.1 uncultured Methanosarcinales archaeon | reverse complement strand
TTATAACCATTAGTTTTAAAAATAGAGTTGTTTTTTTCTTAGAATTATGGATTTTAATAATTTAGTCAAGAGTTTGCACTTGTTTGAGAGAAAGGTCTTGCCTTTTATCATGACAGATACTCTTTTTGATGATATTGTTGAAAAATCTGGCTTGAAGGATGTTGAAGTGATGCGTGCTTTGCAGTGGTTGGAGAACAAAGGCCTTGTTAAGGTGAGCTCTGAACAGGTCAAGCGTATCTCTTTGGATTCTAATGGTGTTAAGTATAAGAAGGATGGGCTTCCTGAGAGGAAGATTATTTCCGCTTTGAAGGATGGTGATCTTTCTCTTGATATTTTGGCTAAGCGGTGTGGTTTGTCTAAGGATGAGATTAGCGCGAGTATTGGTTCTTTGAAATCTCATGCAAGTATTGATGTGAAGAAATCTAAAGGGAATCTTGTGTTGGGTTTGACAACAAATGGAAAGAAGCTTTTGAACAAAGAGTTTCTTGAGGAGGTTTTTCTTAAGAGGTCTTTTCCTGTTGATGAGTCTGTGTTAAAGCCAGAGGAGAAGCTTGCAGCTGATAATTTAAAAAAACGCAAGAAAATCATCAAAGTTGATGTTGTGTCTGTGAAGCGTGTTTCTTTAACGCCGCTTGGAGAACAAGTTGTTAAGTCAGGGAAGTTGGATGTTGATCTCATTGAGTCTTTATCTTCTGAATTGTTGAGGTCTGGTGAGTGGAAGGGTAAGGATTTCAGGCGTTTTGATGTGACTATTAATGTTCCAAAGGTTTTTGGTGGAAAGAAACAATGGTACAGGCGTTTCTTGGATGGTGTTAGGCAGAAATTGGTTGGGATGGGTTTTGAGGAGATGGCTGGGCCTGTTGTTGAGAGTGATTTTTGGGATATGGATGCTTTGTTCATGCCTCAGTTTCATAGCGCAAGGGATATTCATGATGCGTTTTATATCAAAGAACCTAAATTCACAAGACTTGATGAGACCATCGTCAAAAGGGTGAAAGAGGCTCACGAGAATGGCGGCAGCACAGGGAGTTCTGGGTGGAAGTATGATTTTGATGTGAAGCGCACTCATCAGCAATTGTTGAGGACTCAAACCACAGCTTGCAGCGCCAGGAAGTTGGCTTCTAAGGATTTGAAGATTCCTGGTAAGTATTTTGCTATTGCTCCTTGTTTTAGAAGAGATGTTGTTGACGCGACTCATTTGAATAATTTTTTTCAGGTTGAGGGTTTTGTCATCAATGAGAATCTTACAATTAGGCATTTGTTTGGTATGTTGAAGATGTTTGCGCAAGAGATTGCGGGAAGTTCTGAGTTCAGGATTATGCCTGGTTATTTTCCTTTCACAGAACCTAGTGCAAGCTTGTTGGTCAAGCATGAGAAGATGGGCTGGATTGAGCTTGGCGGAGCGGGCATTTTCCGTCCTGAGTTAGTCATCCCTCTGACTAGGAAGAATATTACTGTTATTGCGTGGGGTATTGGTGTGGATCGTTTAGCTATGTTTAAGCATGACGTGCATGATATTAGGACTGTATTTACGCATGATCTTAAATACTTGAGGGAGGTTAAGTTGCTTTAAGATGCCAACAATAACTTTTTCAAAAAAGGATTTTGAGGCTTTGGTTGGAAAAAGATTCAGTGAGAAAGAATTAGAGCGTTTCTTGACTTTTGCTAAGGGCGAGCTTGATGACTTGTCTGGTGATGAAGTGACTGTTGGTTTGGATGATACGAATCAGCCTGCTTTGTGGTCTGTTGAGGGTCTTGCTCGTCTGGCAAAAGGAATTTATGGGATTGAGAAAGGCATTCCTAAGATTAATGTGTCGAAGTCTGATTTTAAGGTTGTTGTGGATAAGGGTGTTAAGAAGGTCAGGCCTTATATTGCTTGTTTTGTTGCTAAGGGTAAGAAGTTGACTGATGATTTTCTCAAGCAATTGATTCAGCTTCAAGAGAAGTTAGCAGAAGGGTTTGGCAGGAAGCGTAAGAAGCTTTCTATTGGTGTTTATCCTAGTAAGAAGATTTCATTTCCTATAAATTATAAGGCTGTGAGTGGCGATGTTAGTTTCGTTCCTCTTGACTTTAAGACAGAATTCACGATTAGAGAGATTTTGAAAGAGCATCCTAAGGGTAAGGAGTATGCTTGGATTCTTGAGAAGTTTGATAAGTATCCTGTTTTGGTTGACAGCAAGAATCAGATCTTGAGTTTGGCTCCGATCATTAATTCTGAAACTATGGGAAAGCTTGAGGTTGGTGATGATGAGTTATTCTTTGATTGCACTGGCTCAGACAAGCGTGCTGTTGAGTTGGCTGCGGATATCTTTGCTCAGGCTTTGTTTGACAGGGGTTTTAAGTTGTTTTATTGTGAGATTGATTATCCTGATGAAAAGATTGTGACTCCTGTTTTGGATAAGTTAAGTGTTTCTGTTAAGCAGAGAGATTTTGAGGACTTGATTGGTGAAAAGATGAGTTCTGCAAAGATTAGGGATTGTTTGAGGAGGATGCGTTGTGATTATAAGGATGGCTCTGTTATTTTTCCTTGTTACAGGGCTGATGTGATGCATAAGGTTGATGCGATTGAGGAATGTGCAATCGGTTTTGGTTTTGATGTTCTTGAGCCTTTACCTCTTGACGCTTACACAAAAGGCAGCCCTCTGCCTAAAATCAAGATTATTGATGCTGCAAGAGAATTGATGGTTGGTCTTGGTTTTCAGGAAGTTTTTAGTATGATGTTGAGCAATAAGGATTTATTGTATGATAAGATGGGTGTTCAGGATTTGGGCACTATTGAGATTGCGACTTACTTGTCTGAGAAATATTCTGTTGTTCGCACTTGGTTATTGCCGATATTGTTTGACATGTTGTCTCATAATAAGCATTATGATTATCCTCAGAAGGTGTTTGAGCAAGGATTGGCGACTTTGAAGGTTGGCGATTCTGTTGTTGATGAGGAGCATTTGGCAGGTATTTCTGCTCATCCTAAAGCTAATTTTACTGAAGCAAAACAGGCTGTTGAATATTTGTTATCTATGCTTGGTGTTGATTTTAAGATTGAAGAATTTGATCACTCTAGTTTTATTTCTGGCAGATGCGCGAAGGTCATCTGTAGGAATAAGATGATTGGTTTTTTAGGTGAAATTCATCCAAAAGTTTTGGAGAATTTTGGTTTGCTCGTTCCTGTTTGTGCTTTTGAGTTGAGTTTGGATTTAGTGATTAAAGAGAAAAACGAGGCAGAGTCTGCTTAAGTTTGTTTTGCAACAACGAGCGCAACTTCTTTTTATTTTTCTTAACCTAGTATTTTGTTTCTTTCAAAACATACCATCAATTATGTTGATTTTTGGCTTTCTTTCTCTAAAAACCTGTCAATAAATCTGCGATTTTTCTTTCAGAAAAAAACTTCAACAATTATCAGTTCGCGTACAAGCAGTGTGCCTAAAGTTTAACCAAAGAGTCTCCGTTTCTGCTGTTACTGCCCGCATTGTTTCGTATGCTTCTTGTTTAACTCAAGACATCTTTCATGCTCAAAGCTTTTTCTTTTGTAATATCCCAATTAACTTTCTGCGTTATTTTGTTTCTTTTCTTCTGTGTTTTCTTTCTTTTTTGTTTCTTCTTCTTTTTTTGTTGTTTCTGTTTTTTTCTGTGTTGTTTTGCTTGTTTTTTGTTTTGTTTCTTGTTTCTGTGCTTTTTCTTTTGCTTTCTTTTCCATCTGCGCCTGTGTTTTCAACACTCTTTTTCTTAATGGTCTTGTGTAGACTGTTTTTGCTTTCTTCTCTTTCAGTTCTATTCCTATTTTTTTGAATGCTTGAATGACTGTTTTCCTGTCTGCTCCTTTTTCAATATCAATTTTATCTTCCAGGAATTCTAAGTGTTTAATGTTGCATTTTCTTCTTCTTGTTTCCCCATCTATGAGCACAAATCCTGGTTCTAGAATATCAATGATAGCGCATTTTTTGCCTGCGTCCCTGCCTGCAATCTTCACAGCAAGCCTTCCGATTTCGATCATTTTTTATTTCCTCCTTCTTGCAAGTTGTTGCCAGTTTCTTGCAGGAAATTTTTTTTGTTTTATTGCGCTCTCGTTCTTCTTATTATTTCTTTTCTCGCGCAGATTGAGCATAATACCCCGCCGAACGGCCTTTCTGGGCGCCTTGCGGTTTTTGGTATTTTTTTCATTTCAGTCTCTTTCACTCTTGGAACTCCTGCTAGGGGCCTTCCGCATTCTCCGCAATGTGCTTTTCCTGGTTTCTTTCTTGTGTAGACTGTTTTAAGCCTTCCTCCAGGTGTTCTTACTTTCTTTCTTTTGTAGCTTCTTGATTTTAATCTTCCTTCTACCATAATTTTCTTCAAAAACCGCAAAACCTTTAAAAACCTTTCCCTGCTGAGTGATTATTTGTTTTTGAGTGTGTTTTGGAGGTTTTGTGGATGTTTTATTTGCTTCGTTATGCTGAGATTGGCTTGAAGGGTAAGAACAGGGCTTTTTTTGAGCGGTTGTTGATTAGGAACTTAAAAAAGCTTGGCAAGGAATTAGTGATCAGGAAGGTTCAGGGAAGGATTCTTGTTCAATCAGAGAGCAAGCTTGATTTTAAGAGAGTGTTTGGTTTGGCGTCTTATAGTCCTGCTGTTAAGACAAAGCCAGATCCTGTCAGCATAGCTGAGAAAGCTGTTTCGCTTAGGCCTAAGCTTGGAAAGTTCAGGGTTTCTTGTCAGAGGGTGGATAAGAGGATTCCTTTAAAGTCTATTCATGTTGAGAAAGAAGTGGGTGGTTTGTTGGCTCAGCAAGGTGGTGTTGTTGACTTGAAGAATTTTGATACTGAGATTTTTGTTGAGTTGGTTGATGGTTCTGCTTTTGTTTTTGTTGAGAAGGTTGCTTGTTTTGGTGGTTTGCCTGTTGGTTCTCAGTCAAGAGTTGGTGTTCTGCTCAGGTCTGCGAGGGATGTTCTTGCTGGATTGCTTGCTTTAAAGCGCGGTTGTTCTTTACTACCTATTCGTTATGGTTTTGTTGATGCTGGCTTGTTGGAAAGGTTTGGTGCAGAGCCTGCTGTTAAGCTGGATGACTTGGATGGTTTAGACAAAATTCTTGATAAGAATGGTTGTTTGTTGTTGTATTCTGGGATGCCTTTTGATGGTTTGTCTGATATTTCTGTTAATGTCCCTGTTGTTATGCCTTTGGTATTTTATTCTGAAGAAGAGATCGAGACAGAATTAAGCGTTTTTGAGGGTGTAGCCTAATTTCTTGAGGTCTTCTTTTGTCATTTTCCTGTATTTTCCTTCTCTGATGTCTATCTTTAGCTTGTTTATTGCTGTTCTTTTCAGTTCTTTCACTTTATAGCCTATTTTTTCAAATATTCTTTTGACTATGTGTTTTCTTCCTTCATGGATTTGTAGTGTTGTTTTTTTCTGTTTTGTTGTTATGTTTTTAACTTCAACTTTTCTTCCGCATATGTTGATTTTTTTGATCTTGTTCTTGTCTCTTTCTTTGAGTGGCTTGTCCAGTGTTGCTTCGTATGTTTTCCACACTTTTTTGCTTGGGTGTGTGAGATAATTTGCAAGGCCCCCATCATTCGTCAGTATCAGGATGCCTGTTGTGTCTTTGTCAAGCCTTCCTGCTGGGAAGATTCTTTCTTTTGTTTTTATGATGTCTGTTATTATTTTTTGTTTTCCTTGTCTTCGCATTGTGCAGACAATCCCTTTTGGTTTGTTGAGCAGAAGGTATATTTTCTTCTCTTTTCTTATTGGTTTTCCATTGATTGCGATTTTATCATTTTCTGGGTCTGCGCTTTCCCCAATCTTTGCTGTGACGTTGTTTACTGTTACTTTTCCTTGTATTATCAGTTCCTCTGCTTTTCTTCTGCTGCACGTTCCTGATGCTGCGATTATTTTTTGGAGTCTTTCTCGCATATAGTTCTTGATGGTTCAAAAACATTTAAATAAGTTTGTTCTTGTATTTGGTTTTATGATTGATGTTGTGTTGCCTGATAAGAATTCTGATATGGGAGAGTTCAGGAGTTTAGCTTCTGCTCTTGGCTGGGATGATGTTATTTTTTTAAGTGATGACTTGAAAGCGAGTGTTGTTTTGGCTGAAGCAAAGCAGATCTCTTCTCTGAAGAGGTCTAAGGTTGTCTTTTGCAGGGGTTCTCGTGAGGCTATTGAGCGTGGAGCTCATGTGTTGTTTGGTTTTGAGTCTGCTGTTAGGGAGGATTTCTTGCACCACAGGGCTTCTGGCCTGAATCATGTCTTGTGCAGGTTGGCTAAGAAGCACGGTTCTTTTGTTGCTTTCAACTTCAGTTCTGTTCTTGTTGCTGATGATTTTTTCAGGGCAAAGATCATTGGCAGGATGCAGCAGAACATTCGTTTATGCAGGAAATACAGGATTCCTATGCTCCCTTTGTCTTTTGCAAGGGTTCCTTTTGAGATGCGCGGCTTGCTTGATTTCAGGTCTTTTTTTGTTGAGTTGGGCATGCATCCTAAAGAATTTGTTGATGGCCAGGAAAAGTTTAGGGATTTACTCGATAAATTCTCAAAACCTTTATAAATCATTAATGTTATTTCTTTTGTAATTTTGAAAAAGAGGGATTTCATGCGCAAACGATTATTGCTTGAGTTAATTATAGTTTTATTAGTTCTTTGTTCTGTAGTTGTTTTTGCTGAACAGTTCGAGTGGGCTATTTACGCAGAACCTGGGAATGTTACTTGGCAAGAGAGTTTCACTAAAGCAGATAATCTTCCTAAAACAGAGTCTTTTGGTGAGGATGTTTTTGTAATTTCTAGCGGCCAGCATTATTTACAGTCAAAGTTTCTTCATGGGGTTTCCTTAAGTTTGGGATTTGATGTAAAAAAAAATTCAGATAAGGTATTTGAAAAAATTATTTCAAAAACGAATATGCCTAAGAATTCTTGGGTAAATATCCCTGGTATTGATTTAATCAACAAGACTGCAGATTCAGTTGTTTTTTATAATTTATTAACTCCTGATAACTGTTTTGAAGATGAAAATTTTGT
>CAYPUD010000048.1:4407-7020 GCA_964413955.1 uncultured Methanosarcinales archaeon | reverse complement strand
GAGCTGTTTAGCAGGAAGTGTCAGTCGCATTTGGCGTTAATCAGCTCGGTTTTCAAAAAAACTTTTATACTTGCTGTTTTTTTCCCTGTTTATGTTTGATTTTAAGGAATTGAAAGGGGTGGACTCTGAGATCTATGATGTCTTAAAGAACGAGTTAAAGAGGCAGAGGGATGTCATTGAGCTTATCGCTTCTGAGAATATTGTAAGCAAGGCTGTTCTTCAGACCATGGGATCATGGCTGACGAATAAGTACAGCGAGGGTTATCCTAATAAGAGGTATTATGGTGGGAATGAGTTTATTGATCAATCAGAGCAATTAGCTATTGATAGGGCTAAACAATTGTTTAATGCTGAGCATGCTAATGTTCAGCCTCATGCAGGAAGCCAGGCTAATTTTGCTGCTTACATGTCTGTCCTTAATCCTGGAGATACTATTCTCAGTATGTCTTTGGCTCATGGAGGGCATCTTACTCATGGCCATCCTGTCAATTTTTCTGGGAAACTGTTTAATTTTGTGCATTATGGTGTCAATAAGAACACTGAGTTGATTGATTTTGATGAGGTAAGAAGGCTTGCTTTAAAATATAAGCCTAAGATGATTCTTGCTGGTGCATCAGCTTATCCGAGGTATATTGATTTTAAGGCGTTCAGGGATATTGCAGATGAAGTTGGTGCTTATCTTATGGTTGACATGGCTCATATTGCTGGATTGGTTGCAGCAAAAGTCCATCCAGATCCTGTCGGTGTGGCAGATATCGTGACTACAACCACTCATAAGACTTTAAGGGGCCCAAGAGGCGCTTTAATCCTGAGTAAGATTGAAGATAGGTTTGGTAAGGATGGTAAAAAGAATCTTGCTCAAAAGATTGATTCAAGTGTTTTTCCTGGTATGCAGGGGGGTCCTTTAGAGCATATCATTGCTGCCAAGGCTGTTGCTTTCAAGGAAGCGATGTCTGATGATTTCAGGAAATATCAGGAGCAGGTCATAAGGAATGCAAAGGTATTGAGTGAGGAGTTGCAGAGTTATGGCTTTCGTGTCATCTCTGGTGGGACTGATAATCATCTTATTCTGATTGACGTCACTTTCAAAAACACAACTGGCAAGGTTGCTGAGACTGCGCTTGATAATGCCAACATCTGTACTAATAAGAACATGATTCCTTTTGATACAAGAAGCCCTTTTAATCCCAGCGGTATCAGGCTGGGTACTGCTGCTGTCACGAGCAGGGGCATGAAAGAGTCTGATATGAAGCAGATCGCTTATTGGATCAACAGGATTGTTGATAACGTGAAGTCTTCCAGTGTTCAGAAGGCTGTAAAGCAGGAAGTTCTGGAGTTCTGCAAGAGCTTTCCGATCTATGATGGGATTGAATTATGAGTTGATCATGTAATTAAAGTTATATGGAGGTGAAATCTTTGGATAACAACAAAAAATTAAGTGATCTTGGAAAGATTGTTGATAAAGAAAACTTAGATTATAACAAGGATGTTTGTGTTGAGCATGGAGGGATTTTCGCTCTTGATTATTCGCGCAATCATGGGCCTGTGACTCGTTATGTCTTTCTTTGTCCTTTTCCTGGGGAGTGCGAGTATAAGCATCAGGAAAAATTGGATGATGGCAGGCTTGGCGATGCTTATTGTCGACTGATTTATGAGAAACTTTCAGATGTCCTCGGAATTAGTTTTCCTGCAAAGAAAAATTAGTTTTTCAGTTTGTTTTGGGCTTTAGTCATTATTTTTTCGCAGAAATATTTTTCTTAACTTTTTGAAGATGCTTTCCTTGTATTTGCACTCAAGATAAGCAACGCCTTTCTCCATGACATCGCCGTCTTCGTCAATATCAGGCTCAACAACAAAGTTGCTTAGGCATCCCAGATAGGGGCATCTTAATTCCCCCTTCTTTTTTGCTGCAAGCTTTCTAATGTTTGTCGTATAGAATATCTCGCTCTTAAGGCAGACTACATACCCCCCAATGCTCATTGCGTATTTCGGTTTTCCATCTTTTAAGCAGTCTTCCAGAGTTCCTTTGTTGTTTTCTTCACTCATCCCTGCATGGATTCTGATTTGATTTAAAAAGTTTTTCAGTGGATGTGCGGATTCCATCTTCCTGACATTATTTTGAGTGATTAGCAAAGTTCATTTTCTTTTGTTGTACTCTTATGCGCCTTGACAATGTCATTAGTGCTTGATAACTTACTCAGTTTAGAATCATTTCCTTTTGTTAAATTCTTGTGCGCCTTCTGGGCGCAGTTCTATAGTGTGGCAGAGTTCTCTGTTTCAATAATCTGTTGAATTTTTCTTAATCTCTTTCTTGCAGTTAAGATTTTCTTTTCATCGAGACTTGCTCTAAGTTCTGGCTTTTTTCCAAAAAAAATCTGCCAATAAATCTACGATTTCTCTCTCAGAAAAAAACAACCACAAATATAAGTCGCGTCCAAACAGGACGCCTCTTGTTTAGCCCAAAAGTTTTCTGCAGTTATTAATCACATTATCTGGGACGCCTAAAGTTTAACCAAAGAGTCTCCCGATTCTGCTGTTACTACAGGTATTATTTCGCGCGCCTAAAGTTCAACTCAAAAGTTTTCTACCCCTGCTCATCACTCTCTTTCGCGT
>CAYPUD010000048.1:0-4307 GCA_964413955.1 uncultured Methanosarcinales archaeon | reverse complement strand
CGCCTAAAGTTCAACTCAAAAGTTTTCTACCCCTGCTCATCACTCTCTTTCGCGTGCTTCTTGTTCAGCCAAAGAATTATTCGCCCTGTTCCTTTAATCCAGCTTAATCCTTGTATGATCTATTATTATCTCTGTTTTCTTCTTTCTCAAAATCATGTTTGCTATCGACCATATTATTATTGCTCCAAACCCTATTGCAGGAACTAATAAAATGCTGGCGCATACTAAATAATTTGTTACCAGAATCAATCCTTGCAAGGTTGTGAGGAATTTTGCAGTGGCCTCAAACCATCTTACTCTTTTGTAATTGTAAATATTTATCGTCTCTATGAGCATCAGCACAAACAATATGAAGAACAAAGCATAGGCTGTCACTGTTGTTGTCACGCACGCACCAAATGTTGGCAGTGTTTTTGCGCAATCTTCTGGGCAATTCTCTTCTGTCTCTCCTATTCCGCATAACCCATTTCCGCAAGCGCAGTTAGCTGGCTTTATTGCTTTTCCTGCGCTGACTTTCTTGCCTATCAGATAGAACGTATCACCTTCTTTTGCTTCATCAATCTTGAACTTAACAAACTGGTTTTGTCCTGCGAGTGGTTTGTCAAACTCTTTATATCCTTTACTAACTGCATAACTGATCACTCTTCTTGCTGATGGCCTGTCTTTGAGTTCTGTGTGCGTAAGGGGTAGCTCATAATAGTTCTTGCACTTATCATTGATGTAAGAATCTCCTATGTGTTGCGCGCTTTTTATTGTGACTATTCCATCATTAGGCTCTGTGAAATACTTTGCGTTGAAGTTATAGCTCTCATCTCCTGCCAGCACTATGTATTCCGGACCTTGTATCCTGTCCACTAACCTCCCATAAGTTATGTCCCGCATTATTGCTTCTGGCAGTTTAAAGAGCGGCTGGTCTGGTTTTGTTTTTATGAGATGTTCCAACAGGTTCTCATACACTTCTGCGACTGGAGAGCCTTCATTCGGCGTGCCTATCAGTATAACTCTCTTGATTTTGTTCGTTATTTCTGTTTGGCCATTCTCTGCTAGCTTCTTTAGAGTTTCTTGTGTTACTAATCCTCCTAAACTATGCGCAACTATGCTTATGTTGCTGAATTCATTTGAGTGGATTATTATCTGTTTTGCCAGGTATTCTGCTGTCTTATCCACCCCTAAACTCATTGGGTAGCCTAGACTCCATGCCTGCCAGGGTTGTTTTGTCTGCTTCAGATCCCTTACGAGTGAATCAAATGCGTCAGGGTTTCCGCCTAATCCTGGCACTAGAATTATTGCTTCTGTTGTTGTGCCTGAGTATTTTCTTTCAAATGTCGGGTGTTCTCTTGCTTTTGTTCTTATTCCGTACGCAGCAAATGTTGCCTTATTGTTTATGTCTAATAATGGGCTTATGTCAGTAATGTTTGCTATCACAATTTTGTTTGTCTTATCTATGCTGCTTTCTTGTTTTTCCCAGCCATTTATTGTGAGCGCATATATTGCTATGCTGTCTTCATCAACATTTTCATAATTCAGGTAAGGCATTTTTATTTCTGCAAATGTTATCTGTCCTGTTAATGGTGTTTCAAGCTTGTATATTACTGGCCCTCCTGTCAGGACAAGGTTTGTGTTTCTTGGGTAAGGTATTGGGCGCTCTATGGGTTTTCTTATTGCTTTGATTGTCTTTCCTGCTTTGTGAAGCCTGAAGAAGAATCCTTTTTCTCCTTTTGGCTGGCTTGTTGTCGCTGCTCCTGTTATCTTGCTTGTTGTTTTTGCTGCAACTCCTGACCCTGAGTCTTTCTTTTCTTCTGTCCCTTCAATCCTAAATATTCCTTGTCCTGCTGCTTTAACATTCTTTTCAGGCAGGATGTATTCTTTTATTCTTTTCAGTTCTCCTGAGATTATTGATTTTATGTCATGACCGAATACACTGATTCCTTCTGTCTTTCTTGTTGTTGTGTATGGCCTGCACTCGCCATTCCTGCATCTCACTACAAAAATGTCTTCAAAATCATCAGGCACTATCAAAGTGAACTCTTGCTGTTTTCCTTCTGTGATTATCTTAAAAGGATTGCCTATCTGTTCAAACCCTTCAGGCACTTCTTTTAGGGTTTTTTCTATTGTCTTTATCTTGCTTGGCGTTTTTCCTGTAAAGAATGCCACATCTGACTCTTGAGTGTCTCCTTTTGTGAAGAAGCCTGCCCCACTCATTATAGCGTTTCCAAATACTGGCATTATGCAATCATCATCAATGATTCCGTTGCAATCATCATCTATTCCATTGCATAATTCTGTTGTCGGAGTTATTTGGCCTTTGCATTCTGTCCATTCTCCATTCTCGCATTTTCTTGTTCCTCTGTGGCATTTTCCTATGCCTTCTGTTTCTTGTGGAGCGTCATAACAGATCATTTCCAGGCCTTCATCTATCTGGCCGTCGTTGTCATCATCAATTCCATTGCAGGCTTCTGTTTTGCTTTGTTCTCCACAATCAATTATATGATCGCAATTATTGTCTAACCCATTGCATTCCTCTTTCTTTGGAAGGACTTCTCCTTTGCATTCTCCCCACTCTCCTTTTTCACAAGTCTGTAATCCTGCTCGGCAGATTCCTATGCCTGCTGTTCCTTCTGGCCCTTCATAGCAGTATCTTGTCATTCCGTCTATTTTTCCATCGCAATCATTGTCTTTTCCATCACAGACTTCTTGTTCTGGTGTTTTTGCATTCTCGCAGTTGCCCCAGATTCCTAAAGCAGTGCATGTTTGTGTTCCTGCTTTGCATATGCCTTTGCCTAATGTCTCTTTTGGCCCTGGGTAGCAGGGTTTTGTTTCTCCTGGTGTGCAAGTGAATCCATTGTCTATGACTCCGTCGCAGTCATTGTCTTTGTTGTCTTTTATTTCTGGTTGAGGACCTTTCATTCCTTTGCATTCTGTTGACCATCTTCCCTGTTCGTTGCATTCTATGTACCCTTTCCTGCATTCTCCTATGTTATTGTAAGGGTTTATTTCTGGAGGACATGGTCTTCTGTCTCCTGGCGTGCATTCCTCGCTTAGTGTGATTTGTTTGCATGAGCTGGCTGCTGTTTTCCAGTCTATCATAATGTCCTGCACATCTATTGGGTTCTCGCAGGTTTCTCCTGTTTTCACCCAGCCTTTTCTTGTTGTTGTCTGCTCGCTTGTCTTGGCCGCATTAAAGCCTCCTTTTAGTGCTTGCCTCACTGCTGAAAGAGTGCACTCGCATTTTGCTCTTAAGCAATAAGCTGGACTGCCTATTCCTTTTGGATAAGTTGGCCAATAGCTGTAACAGCTTCCTGTTGTTGTTCCGCAATCAAACAGTTTTCCTTCCTGCAGTTTTCCTTGCTGGCAGCATTGTTTCACTACAGGGTTTTCTGTCACTATAAGGCCTCCTTTTCCATCACAGCAGGGATTTTCGTCTTTTGTTAAAGGTATGATTTCTCCTGAAGCTGTCAATCTTTCGCAAGGCCCTGGTTTCTTGATTGGCTCTGGTTGTTTGATCTTGAACTGCAAACCTAATTTTGCCTGGAGAAATAACTGCAGGTTCTGCAATCCTTGATTCTGGAATTTTATCAGGATAATATTCTTGTTTGAGACAAAGAGTTTTTCCAGTTTTTTGCCTGCCATCTTTTCCAGGTCTTCCTGGAAGAACACTAAGAGCTTATCACCTGACTTCAGTAAGGCTATCTTTTTTCTTATTAAGAAGCCTGTTAATACCTCTAATCCTTCAGGAGATAATTGTTTTGCATAATACATTATTTTTTCTTTCTTTTTTTCATCAGGATAAGCAGGGTTTGCTGAGCTTGTTATCGCATTCTGTATTGCTGTCCTGTTTCCTTTGTTTAGCATCAAGTATTTCTGGAATAATCTTATTCTTGCTGCTGAGTCCTTGACCTTTTCTATGATTCCTTTCAGGCTTTCTGCTGCTGCTTTCCTGCTTATTTCCTTGACAGAACACACTGCGCAGATTGTTATTTTGTTGTTTTTCAATGTCACTTGTTTTATCAAGCCATTTGGTCCTATCACTTCATTATAGCCTAAGTCCCCCACCAACCAAAGCACCAAATTATCTTCATTTATATCTTCTTTTATTTCATCGAGAGATTTTTTAGTGTAACTACGATAGTATTGAATTAAATAAGCAACCCATTGTTTTAATAGCTTCTTTTGCTCATTTAATTTTTCTCTGCATAATTCTATTTCGAATATACCTTTTGCCTGTGCTTTTGACTCATCAAGCAATTGTATGGTTTGTTTCAGATATTCAAAGATAATTGGATCAAGTACGGCAATGCCTGTAAATG
>CAYPUD010000047.1:3587-7139 GCA_964413955.1 uncultured Methanosarcinales archaeon | reverse complement strand
GACTTTGTGGACGGAGCGCAGTATAGGCACTAACTCATTTAAGTTGACTTTACCCGCTAAATCGCGTGCGTTGCTCAGAGATTATTTTGTGTTGTTTTAGTTTGCGGGTATTATTTCCAGGTCTTGGAATATTGATGTTCTGTAGCCATATTTTAGTGTTATTGTGATTGGTGTTGTGTAGGGTGTTTGGCCTCTTATGTTTTTTAGTTCGCAGATGACTGTCGCTCTCCCGTCTGTTAGTTTTATGTTTCCTTTTTTGTCTAATGGTTTGCATGTTTGTCTTATGTTTGTTCCTCCGACTATTATATCTCCTATTTGTACATAGTCTATGTCTTCAAAGTCTAGGCCTGTTGAGTATGGGCTGCATTTTTGCAGGAATTCTATTCCGTTCCTGAACACATCTCCTTGTCCCACATTGCTTATGTGTATTCTGAATCTTGTTGTTCCTTTGCTTGGCACTACATCTATTCCTTCCACTGCGATTGGTGCTCCTTGGGTTCCTAGTGGTATGTCTTCTGGTGTGCAGACTTTTTGTTTTGTTGTTGGTGAGTGGGGGTTTGGATCTATGCAGACTCCTGCGTTTGCTGTCGTTTCGTATGAATAGCAGGCTGTTGCTAATAGTGTTAGCGGGTATTTGTCTATTCTTGTGTTTCTTAGGTTTTTTATTCTTCCTTTGAATGTGATTGTGTTTGTTTCAGGTTCTTTTGCGTAGACGCTTCTCCCTTCTAGTTTTGGTATTTGTATTCCTGTTGTGGGTATGCCTGTTATTATTGAGGGGTCAAATCCTGATAAGTAGACTCTATCCCCGGGCCCTCCTATTTGGCTTGCCCCTTCATTTGTTATTTCTATCATTGCTGTGAATGGCTCTGTGTCATAGAGTTGTTCTGGTGGCAGGTTCGGAAGGAATCTTATTGTTGCACCTTCTGTTCCTGTTATGTACGTTTCTGTTTGTGTGTTTTGGTTTTCTGGAATGTTTTGTCGGTTTTGCCATTGCATGCATCCTGTCAGGACTGCAATCATTATCAACAAAAGTATTATGTTTGTTTTTTTCATTTTTTATTGTTTTCTTTTTGTTATTGTTATGTCTCCGCTTGCGCTGATAACATAACCGTACTTGATTTTTATTTCTAATGGTGCTAAGTATGTTTGTCTTTTTGTTGTTGCTTGCGTTTGTTCGCAGTAGATTGTGGTTTCTTCTCCTTTTTTTAGGTTTATTTCTTTTGGGCTGCAGGTTAGTTCTTTGTTTGAGAGTGTTGCTTCTATTTGTACGTTGTTGCGGATTTTTGTTTTTTGTTTTGGTCCGCACGCGTGTTCTATGTAGTCTGGTGGGATGACTTGTCCTTGTCCTTCGTTTTTTATATGTATTTCAAATGCGGGCCTTATTCCTTTTTCTGTTAGCTCTATTTGTGGTTTTATTTCTGTTACTGCCACAGGAGAGCCTTGTCCTTCTGGCAGTATTATATCTTCTGCTATGCAGGGTTTGCTTTTTTGTAGTCCTTCTATGTCTGGATCTATGCAGACCATTTCTGTTGCGACGTTTTCATATGCATAACACACTATTAATGTTGCTTTTGTGGGGTATTCTGCCAGGTTTTGTTCTATTGTTCCTGCTTTTGCTTTAAATTTGATTCTTTTTGTTTCTCCTTCTGGGTTGTATTTGTTTTTGCCTTTAAGTATTATTGATCCTCTGTCTTTTTTTGTTGTTATTTGCGGCTTTTCTGTTATTAGTTTGAATATTCCTTCTGTGATATCGTTGTAGCCTTTGTTTTGCAGTTCAAATATTATATCGAATAATGCGCCTTCTCTTATTTTTGGTTGTATGTTTAAGAATCTTATATTTAGTCCTTCTGTCCCTGTCTGGAACATTTGTTGTTCTTGGGTGTTTTCTTTGCGGGAGTTGAAGTATTGTGTGGCTCTTTCTTGAATCTGTGTGCAACTTGTGAGTATTATGAGTGTTGAGATTAGTATTGCTGCAAGGATTGTTCGGGGTGTTTTTTTTGTTTGTATCATATCATCCATTTTTTTGTTTTGGTCTGACTCTGATTCCCATTTCTTCTTCTATTGCATAATCATAATTTAATCTTATTTTTACGCTCTTGTAGTTTATTGGACCTGTTCCTATTAGCATTTCTGGGTCGTTTATTTTTGTGTATATTCTCAGAGAGATTACGTTCTTGTCTTTTAGTTCTTTTAGTTTGCTTAGGTCATATGTGCATTCACATTCTTCACTCCCTTTTTCACAGCCTAAACATTTTTCTGGTAAGATTTCTCCTGGGTACAGGTTTATTTGTTTGATTCCTCCTGGTGTGTTCACGGTCAGGTTTTTTAGCAGTTTTATGTTGCCGTTCCACATGTTTTCCAACATTATGCCTATTGTTGGGCCAAATCCCACTTCTTCAGATATACCTAATGGCATTCTTCCCACATCAACACCTATCATTATTGGCCCTGCAGTGTATGTTGCTTTTGGATGTTCGTCAATTCCGAATTGCTTCACAGGGTCTATATTTTGTGATCTTAACTCCTTTAGGTTGTCTCTGTCCATAAAGTATATTTTGATGAATGCGTTTGTTTCAAAGTTGAATCCTGCTTTTAGTTTTGCTTTGTAACCTCCTGCAGGAATTTTTTGTTTGTTTCCTCCAAACCTGCAGTCTATGTTTTTTGTTTCGAATTTTTCCACTTCAAATTCGCTTTCTGGTATTACTTCTCCTCTTTTTTTGTCAAGTAAACAGTCTATTTTGATCTTTATTGGTTTGTCGCTTAGTGTTTCTGCTCTGATTTTTGAGTATATTATTATTGGCTCTCCTTCTGTGAATTCTTTTGCTATTGATCTGAATTCGTCGATGAACACCCCGAGTTTTTTTGTTGATGCTTCTTGCACTTCTCCTTCAAAATATTCGCCGCTTAATCCTGCTTGTGTTCTTTCGACTGATCTTGTCATTTTTTGCCATTGCAGTTTGAACCATCCGCCTATGTCTCCCAGTCCTGTTTTTAAGTCTGTGAACATGTTTTGTGTTCTTGTAGGGTCTGACTTCACGACAACAAAGCTTATTGAAATCAATCCTATGAGAAAGAGCACCCAACCTCCTTTTCCTAGAACTAAAGGAAACATTATCAGGTATGCGATCAGGAATATTAAGGTGATTGCTGGGGGCGGCCTTATTAATGATATTACCCAAAATCCTGCAAAGCCTCCTGCTATTACTATTGTGCATTTCAGGACCCATGGGCCAAATTTTGGTATCCAGCTTATTATCGATATTGCTATTGCGATTGCTGCTGCTATGATTGAGCCTTTGAGGACTATATGTGCTGGCAGGACTTTTGTTCTCCACAATATTATTCCTATTATTGCGATTATTGTAAGAATTAGTCCCAGTATTGCTATTTTCAGGCCCCAGAACTTCATTCCCTCTCGGAGAGTTATTTGTATTCCTTGTCTTCTTCTTTTGTCTGCTATGTACCAGCTTATCCCTAACAATATGAATAATGCACCCCCTGCTATTAGAGCTATTTCTAATTGAATTTTTAAAACAAAGATTGATAATATTG
>CAYPUD010000047.1:0-3487 GCA_964413955.1 uncultured Methanosarcinales archaeon | reverse complement strand
TTCTAACTTCAGGGAATTTGATTAACATTACTAGAAAAAACAAAAAACCGATAATTGTACTGACAATTATCAAAATTTCGAAACTTGTTATCATCTTTGCCTTTATTTCTCCTCCACTCTGACTTCCATTTCAACAATCATCACTTCTGTCATTGGTGTTAGTTGTACATAGTTGTTTCCTTCTCTTATTGATGTTGTTATGTCTCTTGTGTAATGTGGCTCTTTTTGGTCTATGATTGTTCTTCTTCCATTCACATTAGCTTCAAGCCTTTTCCTCAACCTATCATCAATGAATTCAATGTCCATTATCACTTTCTTCTTATTATCCTTGATTTGTTCCCATAACTTGTTTTCTATTGTGAAGAAGTTAGTGTAACCTTTCTGTTCTTTAAGATTCACTTTTATTTTTGCGTTTTCTATCCTTGCTCTGCCTTTTTCAAGTGTGAATTTTATTGTGTTTTTTCCTGGTAAGAGGTCTTCTTTGAATACTTCTATTTTGTTTGTGCTGTCGCAGGCAGGTATTGTTGAGCTCATTGTTCTTCCGTTCAGTTCTATGTTTAGTTTCCCTGTTTCTTTTTGTTTGCAGGATGTTCTGAACTCTATGTAGGCGTTTTTGAAATTGTCTATTTCAGCTCCCGGTATTGTGAAATGGTGTTCTGCTTGTGATTCTTCTTCTTGTGAGATTCTCTCAGTGATAGTAAGATCTTCTATCTTATATTCTTTTTTGAATATTCCTTCGCTGACTTCAAACACCAGTTCGTTTGTTTTTTTCAGGTATTCTTTTGGCAGTTTTATTGGTTTTGGAAGTGGTGTGGTTATTTCTTCATTCATTAGTTCTTGTCCGTTTAGTGTTATTTTTAGTTTTCCTGATCTTTCTGGCGCTTGAAAAGTCATTATTGCGTCACTTACTTTGTTTAGCTCAGGAATTGTGAATATTTTTTTATTTGATTCACTGCCGAAGATGCTTTTGCTTATTGTGAATGAGTCAAATTGTGCGAGCGTTTTTACCTCTTCTTTTTTTTCAAGGTATGCTCCTGGGATGTGGTGTGTGATCTCATTTTCTGCCAGGTATGTTAGCTTGCCTATTGGTTCTTTCAGCAGGGTTGTTTCTTGTATCATGTTTATTGTTTCTGTTATGTTCTTGTCTCCTAAGAGCGCTTCTCTTGTTTGTGGTGGCAGAAATATGATGTAAAATATTATTAGTATTGTTAAAATTCCTATTAATGTTGCCGCTGGTTTGCCTGTATATCTTACTAATTCTCTTGGAGCTTCTCCCATTTGATCACCTTCTTTTTTATTATTGCCTTTTTTAATCTAAAAGTATTTAAAAGTTTTTATGTTATTAGAGGAAAAATGAAGATTTTGTTGAAGAATCTGAAGCAGGGCATTATTAAATTAGCTGTTGAGTCAAATGATGACTTGTGGTATTTGACTCAGTTGATTTCTCCTGATGATTTTGTTTCAGGCAGGACTTTCAGGAAGATTAAGGTTGTTGAAGATGCGCCAGCAGTGAAGAAGCACGTCTTTTTGAAGGTGTCTGTTGAGAAGTTGGATTTTTCTCCTTCTCTTTTGAGGGTTAGCGGCAGGATTGTTGAAGGACCTGAGGACGTTCCAAGAGGGCAGTTTCATACTTTTAATGTTGATGTTGGTTCTGTAATCACGATACAAAAAAGCCATTGGTTTGCGTATCATCTTAGGGCTCTTGAGGAGTCTTTGAAGCAGAAGGGTGCTAAGATTCTTATTTGTGTTTTTGATCGTGAGGAAGCTTTTTTTGCGGTGACTAAATTGGATGGTTATGAGCTTTTGGGTAAGTTGAAAGGCAGGGTTGCTAAGAAGGCTGTTGACGAGAAAGTCAAAGATTCTTTTTATTCTGAGATCATCAGAAAGTTGGTTGAGTATGATGAGAGGTTCAAACCAGGTTCGATTATTTTGGCAAGTCCTGCTTTTTGGAGGGAGGAGCTTCTCTCTCAGTTGAAGGACGATGATTTGAAGAAGAAGATTGTTCAGGCGAGTTGCGCCAGCGGGGGGGTTACTGCCATTGATGAGGTTTTGAAGAGGGATGAGATTAAGGCGGTGTTGGTTGAGGAGCGTTCAAGGCAGGAATTGCTCTTGCTGGATGAGCTATTGGCTGAGATTTCTAAGGGTGGTTTGGCTGCTTATGGTTTTGTTGCTGTTAAGGATGCGGTGTTTTGTGGGGCTGTCGCTTCTTTGCTTGTATCCTCTAACTTTATCACATCTAAGCAGGAGGATGGGTCTTTTGGTGAGTTGAATGGTTTGATGGCTTCTGTTGATAAGTCCAGGGGTGAAGTGCATATTATTTCTAGCGATAATTCTGCAGGGAAGCAGTTGGATGGTTTGGGGGGAATTGCTGCTTTACTGAGGTTTAAGGTTGTGTGATTATTATGTTGCATTACCTTTTTTTTACTCTATAAATATTTATATACTTGTTCTGTTTTGCATTTACTTACGAGTAGAGTCCCCTGATAAAAAGTTTCAGTTTTTAACAACTGAAAGGGAATGTAAAACCAAAGGTTTTTAAACTTGAGGTTATTCACAACTTTAGAATAATTCAAAAAAGGGGGGGAAATAATGATTGTGAAAGAAGAGTTTTTGAGCAAATTAAGGAGATACTTTGCATTGAACCTCTATGAGGTTAAGATTTGGAGCGCTCTGTTGTCTCGTGGTGTTGCGACCGCTGGAGAGCTTTCTGACATCGCTAATGTTCCTCGTTCCAGGAGTTACGATGTTCTTGAGAGTCTTGAGAGGAAGGGTTTTGTCATTATGAAGCTTGGAAAGCCTATCAAGTATATCGCTGTTCCTCCGACAGAAGTGATTGAGCGTGTCAAGAAGAATATGAAGGTTGAAGCTGATGAGAAAGTCAGCAGGCTGGAGAATCTTAAAAAGACTGATACTATAAAGGAATTGAACACTTTGTTTTCTCAGGGAATTGAACTAGTTGATCCAACTGAGCTTTCAGGGAGTTTGAGGGGACGACACAATCTTTATTCTCATCTTGAGACGACGATCAAAGACGCTAAGAAGAGTGTCACTATTATGACAACATCTCAGGGTTTTCTCAGGAAAGTGGAAGGTTTTAAGCCTATTTTTGAGAAGCTTAAGAAGAAGGGTGTTAAGATCAGGATTGCCGCCCCTTTGAACAAGGAGACTAAGCCTGCTTTGAAGGCTGTTTCTTCTGTTGCTGATGTTAAGCACAGCTCTGACATTAAGGCAAGGTTTGTTGTTGTTGATGGCAAGCAGCTTATTTTTATGGTGCAGGATGATCAGGAAGTCCACCCGACTTATGATATTGGCATTTGGGTGAACACTCCTTTTTATGCGAGTGCTTTAGAGGGTATGTTCAATACTGTTTGGAAAAGTCTGAAAACACCCAAATAATTTTTTCTTTTTTATAACTAAATTCATAACCATTATTTATAACCATTAGTTTTAAAAATAGAGTTGTTTTTTTCTTAGAATTATGGATTTT
>CAYPUD010000046.1:0-7356 GCA_964413955.1 uncultured Methanosarcinales archaeon | reverse complement strand
TGCCTGCAATGACAGGCGCAAGAAACCTGATCTGATTCTTCATGTCAGAAATAATATCAGCCATCAAATCCTTCAACCGCTCATTCACCTTATGGATCTCCTTAATGTATCTGGCAATATTAAGGATGGCCTGAGCAGCAATCCTGGGACCTTTCTTGACACTCTGGATCAAGACCTTCATAGTGCTATTGATCATCTTAGAAGGAAACGCACGAATCGCTCCATTCTTCGGGTTGAAGATGGCTTCCTGCACACCCATGCCAAATTTAGAAATATTAGTCGCCACAATCTTGAAAAATCTACCTGCCTTGGTCTCAGGCATGACCTCAGCCACTTTCCTAAAAGCAGTCTCAGCAGGCAAGCCATCACCTAACCTGTTCCCTAACTGAAACAAAGCACTGGCAAACTCATCCTCAAGCTTTCTTGCCTCTTCCCTAATCTTATAGACATTCCTGCTCCTAAGTCTAAAATAAAGCCCTACGCTGAACGCAAAAGCCAAAGGGATAAAAAAACTAAAAAGAGTCGCGCCAAGACCAAAAGGACCAACAATAACATCGGGATTTGCGCTGCTGGGCTTATAACCAAGAAACATGAAATTGAAAGGCAGAGGAAAATCAAAATAAGGGTTGATGGCATGGATGATCAAAGGCAACAAGCCAATCAAGAACAACACAACACCAACAAAGAAGCAGACGAAGATAGGATGAATCAGGATCTCTTTTTTTCCCAGCCTGATGACGATATTCTTGAATTTCTTAAGTTCAGGATTGACGTCAGAAATATCAACATCACCATAACCACTAGGTCTCTTAGCAAGAATATTCTTGCCAAACATAAAGACAAGAATCGGCAGAGTGATGTTATATAGGATTGCCAGATGCCACCATTCCACACCCTCCATGAAACTCACAACCAAGGGCAGGATGACTAAGCCAAGGATAGGAAGAATAATACCTAACATGTGAAGCGCAGTGATAGGACTCTTCAGATTCTGAGCATAATGAAGCATGCGCTCATAAGTCTGCTCAAGAATGACATCCAAAGCCTTATCCAGCAAAGCAAGCCGCCTATCCTCAGAAGTCTCAAACAAGCTGCTCTCAATCAAATGAAAACTCTCAACAAACTCAAGATTCCAAGAACGCCACTTATTCAAATAAGACTCCAAACTATCCCTGACAGAATCAAACACGCCAGCCTGCACATCCCACAAGATCTTCTTAAAATCAAGGCTAAGAGGAGGGGCCAAATGCTCTGAAGCGAATTCAATAGCATTCTCCAGATTAGACGTGTGACGCATGTAAGTGACGATATAAAAAATAGAAAGGACCATCTGATTGCTGGCCTTCATACGCCAAGTGTTAGCAAAAAACTCAGGAAGCCTTGAAGCAAAGAACATCATCCCCAGACCAGCAAGCAACATAAAAAGGACGAGAAACAAACTTCCAGTAGCAAAAGCCAGCAGGACGCCAAAAATAAGGAAAACAGAAGGGAACAGGAAAGAAAAAGCAATAGCTCCAGCAGGAGTGATCTCAAGATGACAAGAATCAATGAAAGACTGCAACTTCTCCTGATTCTCAGGCTTTAATTTAAGATGCAATACCTTCTCGGAAAAATTACACAACTTCTCATATAATGACAACTGCTTAGGCAGGGCTTCCTTGCGAAAGATCCTATACTCCCTGCTGACATTCTCACGAGAATAAGAAGTTAGCTTGCCTTCAGTCTCCCTCTTAAGCCTTTCTTTATACTTCTTAGCAAGTTCCTTAAACTCTTCTGAATTCATAAAGACTTCACCTTCTGATTCAACCAGGATTTCCACTCATTAAAAATCCTCTTACTATCCAAAGAGCCAACCTCTTTTTTCACCCTCTCAACAATCCTATGAAACTCATCATTAGCAACAACATAAAAATCCGCTTCAAGCAAATCAAAGTTCTTGGTCTTCTCAGCAACATCAACAAGCTCTTTCTTGACATTCGACCTCAACAACACATTATCCCAAACAGCATCCCAATTGCCAGCCCACTCCTTAACATTACCTGCAACAGCTTTTAGAATGTCGCTCTCACCATGCAACAAATCAGCAGAAGGTTCTAGTTGATCCTTTTTAGCATCATATTTCATCAAGTCAACAAAACCATGCTCTCTCAAAGGGTCCTCCTCCCAAAACTTCCTAACCTCAGTAATCTGCGTCACCCTCCTCCAACGATGGATGCCATCAGGACTCTTGATAGGATTCGCAACAACAACAATATCAGTGGCTTTAAAGCTGGTCCTAGGAACTTTCAGATCATTAACAACCCTATCAAAGACACCATAAGGGCTATCGCCATGGATGGTACCTGCAACCAAATTAGCCAAAGCGCCAACACGCATAGCCTCATAAAGCGCCAAAGCTTCAGTGCTTCTGACCTCGCCGACGATCAGGCTGCTATCGCCAAGCCTCAAAGTCGTCCTAATGCCTTCATCTGCGCTGACTTCAGTACTGCCGCGAGTCAAAGCACTAGCAACCTTCAGACTCTGAATATTATAACCCAACTTCCTAAGAGAATTACAAGGCAACTCTAAAGTGTCTTCAACAGTGACGATTCTGCCCCTTCGCATCAATTCAACCATCAGGCTGCCAAGCAAACTGGTCTTACCAGCGCTCCTTGTTCCAGCAACCAACATGGTCCTGTTACCATCAACAAGAAAACTCAACAGGCCAGCAGACAAAGCAGAAATCATCCTGTTCTTAATGAATAAAGGCAGCGTCCAAGGCTTCTCCCTATGGCGCCTTAAAGCAAAAGCCAAGCCAGTGGGATCTAAAGGCTCAGTGATTGCAGCAACCCTTGCCCTAACAGAAGGCAGAATAAGTTCAGTATCAAGAATCGGGTTCGCCTCGTCCAAAGGCCTGCCAGAGATCATCCTCAACTTAGAAGCCCAACTTTCACCTTCCCCGCTGGAAGGAATAATATTAGTGATGCAATCACCAAACTCAGAATGGACAACAAACATGGAAATCCTACCCATAGGGCTGTTAATAGTAATATCCTGAATCTTAGGGTCAGCAAGCAAAACCTCGACCATACCAAAACCAACAGTATGCCTGACAAGAATCTCAGTCAGATCAGCAAGCTCCTTTTTTCTCAGGCGCAAACCTTTCTGAGCAGCAAGCTCTTCCAGAAGATCAGACCCTATGCTGGAGAAAATGCTTCGCATCCTCTCAGGATCAACAAACTCACTTTTCTTAGGCTTATGCTCGGCTAAAATATTTCTAGCAGCATCCAATAACTCATACTTATCAGCAGAAAGCTTGAACTCAGGAGGAACAACATGATACAATGTTTGAGTCGTGTCAGGAAGATTAAAAATAGTCACTTCAGTCTCACCAACAAAATAACTATCAACCTCCTCTCCTTCAGGAGGATAAGACGAAAGAAGCTTAGCAAACATGAAATCAGGCTTGATGACAGGAGAGAAAACCTTCTTATAGACAGATCTGTCTCCAATCTTGTAGCCTGCCAAAAACTCTACAACAGAAGCTATCAGCCTAGTAGAAGCCAAAGTATTGATGAGGAAGTTCAAGAACTCAAAAAAAGGCTGCAAACAAGCCAAAGCATCAGCGCCAAGGGTCTTGCTGAGATTCTTCTCATCCCTGCTAAAACGATTCGCTTCAACAAAAGCACCAACAGGATCAGACTTAAGCATGCGATAAATAATATTTTGCAAACGCACAAGCTTAGGCTCAACAAACCTCGCGCAAGAAGGATCCCTGCTCAAAGTGATGGCAGACCTTTTTCTGATAATATCCTTGTAAGCTCTGGCAATCTCCTGCAACATTCTTGTCTGCTCAAAATTATACTCATAATCCCTTCTTTGCACCAAAACAATCTTAGTGACAGTGCCCACATCACAAAGGATATCAACCACCATCCCCATCATACGCGGCTCATCCTCAATACTAGGCACAAAAGGGCAATCCTCACAATCAATCCTAAGGGTGATCTCCTCCCCTGCCCTATTTATGTCAAAGTCCCCACAAGCCAAAAAAAACACCTCTTTTCATGCATTTACTAAAGCATAGTCACACAAGTTTAATATTATAATGCACTTAATCATTAAAAGTTTATATAAATTATGGTGAAAAAACATGGAAATGCCCCCTCCTCCAGCACCAAAACAAGCAAAAGCACCAGCAGGGCCATCAAAAGAATTCTTAGAACTGACAGCAAGAATAAGGATGCTGGAAGAAAGATACAAAGAACTGAACAACAAAACAGAACTGATAGAACAGAACATGCTGACAAAAGACAAAAGATCAACAAACAACATAAGACTCATAAAAGAAGACATCCGCAAGCTGAATGATGAAATAACATCAATAAAAGACCAGATAACAACGATAATCAGCGAAATAAAACTATTAGCAAGAAAAGAAGACATAGAAGTCCTCAAAAAATACCTGGAATACTGGAAGCCATCACAATTCATCACAAGAGAACAGCTTGCGAAAGAGCTCTCATCATTGAAGAAAGAACTCAAGCAGGAACAAAAGAAACAAGTCAATGATACACCCAAAGAAAAACGCAAAAAAGACTACATCAAATGATTGCAGGCTAAGTCAACTTAAAGGAGTTAGTGCCTATGCCGCGCGAAATAGAGTTAGGAGCAGAGGAATAAGACTCTTTGGTTAAATTTTAGGCGCGCTGTTTGCGCGCAAACTGATATTTGTTGAAGTCTTTGCTGAAAGAGAAATCGCAGAGTTGAAAGCAGTTTTTAGAGGAAGCAAAAGTGTTCCCTGAAGATAAAAAATCGCGGAGTTGATGATTGGTCTGTTTTTATTGGAAAAAAATAAAGTTAAACAAAAAAAATTAACAGAAGACTACGCTTTGCGGCATAGATGCACTTAAGTTGCTAAGCAATGATTGCACAACTTTTTTAAAGCAAAAGGGCAATAACAAAAAAGAAGATGGGATTTTTAGACATGTTCAAAAAAAAAGAGGAACAGAAAACACAACCAAGACCTTCTCCAGAAGAGACGCCGATCAATCAAGCCCTGCAGATGAAAGAAAGAGGATTAACAAACAATCAAATAATACAAGTCCTGCAACAGCAAGGATATAACCCTCAACAGATCTATGACGCTCTTGCGCAAGCAGAAGCAAGACAAAGCATAGAGCCATACACAGAAAGACAAGAGCCTCCAAGAGAGGCACTGCCACCAGAAGCACCACTAATGCAAGGCGCTCAAGGAACGCAAGAACCACAATTACAACCTCAACACAATAATTTGCAACCCCAATCTACAGAAGAGATAATCGAGAGCGTGATAGAAGAGAAATGGCAAAAGATGATAAAAGAACTTACAAAAATCAAAGAATGGAAAGATGCAGCAAACACGAGAATGGAACGTATAGAACAACAAATCACAGATCTCAAATCAGATCTGGATGGCTTGCAAAAAGCAATAGTCGCAAGAGTTGGTGAATATGATAAAACTCTGTCAGAGGTAGGGACAGACATCAAGGCGATGGAAAAAGTGTTCAAAGATGTCCTGCCACAAATGACAGAAAACATACAAGAACTCTCAAAAATCACAAAAGAACTGAAAAGCGGGAAAAAAGAGGAAACCGAAGAAACAAAACAAGAAGATGTTCCTGAGAAGGCTGAAAAGTCTTCAAAAGGAACAAAATTAGATATGTTAACAAAGAAAAACCTTGACTTTCTCTAAAAGAAACTTCTGAATAAGCTTATCATGTTATGAGCAGGAGCAGAAAACTCTTGAGTTGAAATTTAGGCGTTCTTGATGCTGTGAAAAGTAACTGCAGAAAACTTTTGGGCTAAACAAGAGGCGAGCGAAACAATGTGAGATTCAGCAGTAAAAGACTCTTGAGTTAAACAAGAGGCGCACTGTTTGTGCGCAACTGATATTTGTGGTTGTTTTCTTCTGAAAGAAAAATCGCAGAATTATTGGCTGCTTTTTAGAAAAAACATTCTCCGAATGCAAAAAGCCGCAGAGTCAAAAACAGGTTTTAGTGATTGGAGGATCTTAACAGCAAGAAAAAGAGTAAGAAAGATTCAACAGATTATCGAAGCAATAAGCTATGCCACAATATAGAACTGCGCCACAAAGGCGCACTAGAATTTAACCAAAGAACTGCTCCTGCCGTAAGAACTGAACTGAGCTAAAATCACACACTAATGACGCCAAACAAACCATCACAAAGAAACCGCTATTTGACACTAGTTAATTTCTGGACAGAAAAATAAGCGACAAGAAGCAACAAGACCAAGCCCAAAAGCTTAGGATGAATTAAAGTAGACCACAAACTAGCTTCTTCACTTCCAACCTCTTTGCCAGTAAGCTTCAAAAAACCCTTTTCCTCAGAGAAAACAGTGATGATACTGCCCAAAGCAATCAAGACAACCAAAGCAATAATCAACCAAACAAACGCAGGGCCATGCTGTTCACTAGTGAGCACCTCAGTAATCTTATCCTCCTTAATGCCCATGGCCTGGTAAACAAGCAAAATCAAAATACCAAAAACAATCAACAAAATAAACCAAGGAGCCATCTTATTAATGACCTTAGTAACAAAACTAGAAGTAATGGTCAAGATAGCAAGAACAAAAGCAATAAAGCCAGCAGTACCTTGCTTATCCTTGAAATAATCTAATCTAGTCAAGACAACATAAACAAAAACAAGAACTAATAAAAAAGGAAATAAAAAATTCAATTTCTGCAAGATTCCTGAATCAAACAAAGTTACCATTTTTATTTATTTGTAACCTAAAAACTCCAAAAGATTATCTCTTTTCTTTTTTGCGTCGTCACCTTGAGGAGCTTTTAATAAAAACCACAACCAAAACGCAGCCACAAGCAATGAAATCAACAAAACTTGAGTGCCAGGATTTCTCAAAGGACTCCTGCTGCCAAGGATAGCAATATCAGGGAAAACCGCAACAGCAATGATATAAAACAAGAAAAACACACCAGTCATAGCAACAAGAAAAGTTAATATACCTGGAGTCGTTCCTGAAGTCAAAACAATAATAGCCATGATAATCAAGATAGCGATAAGTATCAACACACCGCCAGGCAAAATATTTTTGATGATAACAATAGGATCTCTTCTAGGATCATAAGCACCAATCAAATGAGGAATAACAACAAGCAAAGCAGTCAAGAAAGCAATAAGCCCACTGAATTTTCTATCAACAATTTCCTTAGCCTGTTGACCCTCACCTTCTTTAGTCTTAAAAATACCGACCTTCTGCAGCACAGCAAACATGATAGTAAAAATCAAAAGAGTGGGGATAAGAATATCTGACAGTATATAGATAATCCCCTGATTCTGCAAAGTCCTCATAAAA
>CAYPUD010000045.1:3672-7458 GCA_964413955.1 uncultured Methanosarcinales archaeon | reverse complement strand
ATCAGCAAAGTGTTTGTTGAAAAGAGGGTTTTGCCTTTTCTTTCTGAGAAGAATATCATAGCAGATAAAAAGTATTCTTTGAATGAGGCTGCTGACCTGGCTGGGATAAATCGTTACACTTTGTATGATGCTGCTAAGAGAGGGATTATTCCTAATGTGAAGTTCAGAAGGAATGGTAAGACTAAGATTCTTGGTATTGATCTTGCCTTGTTTGCTTTGAAGAATACATTAAAGCTTTACTTCACTTATTCTGATTTGCTTGATCTTTTTGGAACTGAATCTTTGGATACTTTGGCTTTAGGGATGAAGAGTTCGCCAAAAGGCAGGTTCTCAAGGCATCATTATGTTTTTCCTGTTTATGATTATATAGCTTCTTTTGCAAGAGAAAAAATTTTAAGGGATTATGTTCTCGAGAAAGAGAGTGTTTTTGTCTCTTGGAGAGGTAAGCAGTTCAGGATTGGTAGTGATGTTCAGAAAAAGTATCTTAAAAGGTATGGTCTGAAAAAGTTTGATGATTCTTGTTTAGAGCATATTTCTGATGAGCTTGCAGGTGTTCAGGACCCTGTAGGTGATAGCTCGTTGAACGTACTTGAGACTGAGCAGTTGATTTTTTATTTTGATGGTTTTGATATTGTTGATATCAAGATAAATCTTGATCTTAAGATGGATCGTCGGAAGTGTGGGAAGAGTGATGGATTTATGAAGTATTTTACATAATATTTATTCTGGATGTCACCACTCTCTAAAAGAAATGTTTATAAAATTCAGGGTAATGTAGAGATTTATGAGGCCTTTTGAGAATCTTGATGTTGAAGAGGATAAGATCAGGGGTATTAAGGAAAAATTGATTTCTTATTGCAAACAGAATAATCTGCATCCTCTTGACTTGACTCAGGGCAATCCTGTCGGCAGTATCAGCAAGGATTATGCGCAGAACATGAAGGCTTTGCTTGACGCTGAAGTCAGTGGGAATTCTTTGAGTAATGCTTATTGTTCTTCTGTTGGTCATCCTGATTTTCTGAGGGCTGTTGCAGATCTTGAAAAAAGGGTTAATGGCTTGCCTTTCACTGATAAGCACATCCTCGCTGTTCCTGGCGCTGCTGTGGGGGTGTCAACATTGCTTTATGGGCTTAGTGAAGAGAAGCCAGAGGGTGAAGTCTTGCTTCTTGCTCCTTATTTTCCTCCTTATGCGAAATACATAGAACACAACGGGCTTAAGCCAAGGATTGTTGATTTTGATGTTGATGAGGAAGCGATCCTTAATTCTATAAAAGAGAACATCTCTCAAGACACTAGAGCAATGATTATTAATTCTCCTAATAATCCGTCAGGCCACATCTATAGCAAGGATTTTCTGGAAGGTCTGGGAAAGATATTAAGGCAGAATGATCATGTCTTGCTGATCTCTGATGAGCCTTACAGGAATATTATTCTGCCTGGCGAGGAGATGGTTCCTGTCCTGAAGAATATCAACTATGAGAATTCTGCTGTTGTTTATTCTTTCTCTAAAGAAGGAAGGATTGCAGGCAGCAGGATTGGCTATATTGCTTTGCACCCTGACTTCCCTGATTATAGGAAAGTCATCTCTGCTTTAGCTAATTCTTTGCCTAATAGAGGAATTGTTCAGGCTCCGACCAGAGAGCAATTCGCACTAGCAAAGAGTAATTTGCCTCTTGATGTTGATTGGTCTGAGATGCTGAATCACATGAAGGGTTACTTCACTATATTCTCTGACTTAGGATTTGAAGTCCTGCCTGCTAAAGGGGGTTTGTTTCTGAGTGTCAAGCATCCTGATTATGATGGCTCTGAGTTTCATAAGAGATTGTTAGAGAAAGGTGTCGGGACTGTTCCAGGGGTTGCTTTTGGAATCAGGGATTATATCAGGCTGGCTATCTGCGCTAAAGATGCTCTGGGTATGAACTCTCTTTTGATTGAGGATAGGTTCAAGAATATTATAAAAAAATCTTAACTTCTTGCAAAATGTTTTTACGGGCCCACAGGGATTCGAACCCTGATCAACCGGTTTCTTTCAACAGTTTGTATTAGTTTTTCTGTTGCCGAAGCCGGCCGCACTATCCAGGTTATGCTATAGGCCCTTAAAAGAATTAAATCTGATTGTATTTAAAAAATTAATTAAAAAAAAGAATTGTTTTTGTTTGTCTATTAAAAACTCTTTTGAGGCTCATCAAAGGCAGACTTTGGCTCAACCCCTTCAAGCCGTTTTAATGTTATGTCTATTGTGCTTACTCTTACTTGCTTGCCTTCTTTGTTTGTGAATTCTTCGCTGTCTATGTTAATTTCTTTCACCCCTACAGTCCCCTGCAGGAATCTTTTTGCTGACACTTCTGCGACATCAACTGCTCTGCAGATGAATTTTCCTCGCGCCATTATCTTCACTTCTTCTGCGCCTTGTGTCGTGAACTGCATCACAACAGCTGTCACATAGTTCATAAACGGCTTGTTGCCGATAAAAATACTGTTGTCTTCTGGCATTTTCATGTCACCCCTATTCTGCTTGTTTCATTAATCTAGTAACATATCCTGCTACTACATTTCTTATCTTTTTGCTGGGATTTGTCAATAGCTGTTCAACTATTTTCTTGTTCTCTTCAAAATCCTGCTTCAGTTTATCTTTGTGTTTTTGTGCAAGTTCTTTTCCCAATCGCTTGATGAACTGCGTCTTGATTCGTCCCATTTTCAGCAGTAGAAACCGAAGGGTTTATAAAACTTTCCAAAAAATTATTGTTCTTACTATCTGATAAAGACAAATTAGAAAAAATTCATTTTCCGCACATCTCTGCGAGAATCCTTCCAGCTAATCTTGATGTCATCTCATTGATGTCTTTTGAAGGATTCACTTCAACAATGTCTCCTCCTGAGAAATTTTTCATCATCATTATTCTTCTTAGGATATAAAGCAGTTCTCTTGAGCTGAGCCCTCCTGGTTCTGGATTGCCTGTTCCTGGCGCAAAAGCAGGGTCTGCAACATCAATATCAACAGAGACATAAGCTTTCTCAAACCTGTTCATCAGCTCTGTTGCGGTGTCGCAGATCTCTTGCAAACCTTCTTGTATGATTTGGTGCATAGTGATATAAGTTATCCTTTTTTCTTTCATGAATCTCTTCTCTTCAGTGTCTATGCTTCTTAAGCCGATGAGGATAATCTGCTCTGGCTGCAGGATACCTTCTTCTATCAAATGCCTCAGATAATTCTCATGGGTTGGCACGTCAAACCTTTGCATGAGGTCTGGATGCGCATCAAGGATTATCACTCCAGTATTCCTGTCAGCTATCTTTTTCAGGATAGAATAAGTTATTGTGTGGTCTCCTCCTATGGCAACAAATGGCAGACTGCTTACGTGTTCTTCTATCTTTTTCAGGGATTCTGAGATGTTTGAATTGTCTGTCTGTATTGCCTGTTCTTCTATCTGGAAGAATTCTCCGTTCTCTGTTGCGCTGTTATTCTTTGCAAGGCCTATTATCCTGTCTGGCGCGTTCTCGCAACCAGAAGTCTTTCCAAGGCCTCCTGCGCTGAATGGTATCTTGAATACTCTCATTTTCTTATTTCATATAAATTATCTTTATTTTCATTTCTTTTGATTAAGGAGTTTTATAAAATTAACCATTGTGGTGCGTCAATTCATCTATGCTTATACAGTCAAGCATAGTTTTTAGTTGGTTTTTTCAAGCGATTCTGTTTCAGAGAAGATTCCTTTCTTTAAAGATGTTATCAACTCTGTGATTTTTCTTTCAGAAGAAAACTACGCAAATATCAGTTGCGCACAA
>CAYPUD010000045.1:0-3572 GCA_964413955.1 uncultured Methanosarcinales archaeon | reverse complement strand
TACTGTTTTTCAAAGAATTATCCACAAGTTCTCTTGTTCAACTCTGAAGTCTTCTTCTTAAGAGCCGCCTTGCTCGCTTAGGACGAGGATTATCAAAGGCATATGTGAACTCAAGGTCATTCTCACAATTCAGATCCCTATCAAAATAGAATGCCCTCACAAAAGCAGTCTTGATATTGCTTCTTTCAGTATCAGAAAAATATTTCAGGAGATTATAGCTGTCTATCATCGCTTTGATGGTCTTCATTATCTTCCCGTCTCTTGTTAGGATGTTTACTGGCTCTTTAAACGAACTCAAGTCTAACGCAGCCACAATTAATTTCTCATCAGTTCCGAGGTAATATAGATTTTCTTTATAGTTTATGTCATTTGCTTCCTGGATGTGTTTGATTGCCTTAAGGACTTCATCTGAACAGGAGTATTTTTTGACTTTTTTCTTTATTTTCTTGAGTGTTTTTGATACTTTGAGATAGAACTTTCCCAGCAGGTCCTTGTTCTCTTTTTCTTTTTCGCTGATCGACTGTGTCTTTAATCTTGAACTTTTGCGTTTTAGGTTTTGATTGAGGCCTTCATATTTTTTCTTCACAACCCTTGCGAATTGTTCATATTCCAGATAGACTTCATGGATTGTGCGGACATTTCTGTCTGAAATGAACTGTTTGACTCTCTCCTGAGACGCATTTAGTTTAATAAAGACAGACGTGTCTATCTTTGAATATCCATTCTCAGATAGATCTTCTTCAAAACTGCCTTGTGTGAGAATACAATTATCAAGAAGAAAGACTCCTCCTGCTTCTTTGATTATGTCTTCAATCCCATAATTTATCATTTTAAGCCTTAAAATCAACTTATTTACAGTTAAATTTATAAAAGTATCCTTTTTTTTAGTCTTTGGTGAGTGAATGACAAGACATAGAAAATTCTATTTAGGGGATCTGGACGATCCGATGATCGTTTATGATTTTTTTGGAGATAAAGAACCTTTTTCAACGAGACTGTCTGTTTTTGATCAGATTAGCAAATATTCTAACAGGCTTGATGAGATGTCTGTTGATGAATTGTTGAATTTAGACGACACAGAAAGGGGAAAGAACTATTTATCTGACTTGCTTTTTTACAGAGGAAAATAGTTTCTTCTTTTTTGTTTATTTTTACATCTCTTCAAGAGCCGCGATCCCTAGCAGGCTCAGAGCATTCTTTATGACTGTCTTGACACTTTCTATTATCTTTAACCTTGCATCTCTCAATCCTGGCTCTGCCTTTAAGCAAGGGCAGGTCTGATAGAATTCGTTGAATGATCTGCTAAGCTCAATTAAGTATTGCGCGATGATATGGGGCTTCATTTGTTTGCATGAATTGCTTGCTGCTTCTGGGAATTCACTTAATTTCTGGGCAAGAATCCTTTCAATAGGCTCTTTCAGAACAGTATAATCAATTTCTGCAGGCGTGATGTCACTCTCTTTTGCTTTTTTCAGTATTGAGCAGGTTCTTGCATGTGTGTACTGGACATAAGGCCCTGTGTCTCCTTCAAAAGGTATGGCTTCTTTAGGATTGAATATTATATCCTTATTAGCGTCGATCTTCAGCAGGTAGAATCTCAATGCTGCAAGGCCGATATTGTGCGCTCTTTCATGGATTTCTTCTTCTTTCAGGTCAGGGTTTCTTTTCAGGATCTCTTCTCTAGCAAGGTCTTCCATCTCCAACAGCAGGTCATCTGCATCAACGACAGTGCCTTCTCTTGATTTCATCTTCCCTTCAGGAAGGTTCACCATGCCATAGCTGTAATGGATGCATCTGTTCCACCATTCAAAGCCCATGACTTTCAGTATTGTGAACAATTGCTTGAAGTACATCTCTTGCTCTCTTGCAACAACATAGATTGACTTATCAAGGTCATAATCGCTGAACTTAAGCTGAGCAAGGTAAATATCCTGTGTTGCGTAAAGCGACGTCCCATCAGACCTTAGGACTGTCTTGTTTGGCAGGCCTTCTTTCTCAAGATCAATGTAAAGCTCTCCTTCTTCTCCTTTCTTGAATATGCCTTTCTTATAGCACTCAAGCACGTAATCTCTTGCTTTCTTCCAGAACTCGCTTTCATAATAGATCTTGTCAAAATGCACTCCTTCTTTCTTGTATGTCTCCTCAAATCCTTGCATGCACCAAGCTCGCATCTTCTTCCATAATTCCATTACTTGAGGGTCTCCTTGCTCCCATTTTTTTAGCATCTCTTTTGCTTCTTCCTCAAGTTCTGGGTATTCTGAAAGCTTCTGTTGATAGAGGACATAATATTTTCCTATGAGATGGTCTCCTTTCATGCCAGAGCTTTCTGGAGTCTCGTCATTGCCGAATTTTTGGTAAGCGAGCATTGATTTGCAGATGTGAACTCCTCTGTCATTGACAAGATTTGCTCTTATGGCGTCATATCCTTGGAACGCATAGATGTTGCACAGGCAGTCTCCCAGGATGTTTGTCCTGACATGGCCAAGATGCATGGGTTTATTTGTATTTGGTGCTGAGAATTCCACCATGACTTTCTTGCCTTTTCCTGTCTGGCTCTTTCCATAACATTCTTTTTCCTTATCTATCTTCCTTATCGCTTCCTTGATGAGAATGTCTGTTCTTATGAAGAAGTTGAGATAGCCGTTCACTGCCTCGATCTTCTCAAGAAAATCTGGTTTTTCAAGCTCTTTTGACAGGTCTTCTGCAATCTGTTTTGGGCTTTTCCTGAGTTCTTTTGCAAGAGGAAAACAAGCGAATGAATAGTCGCCCATCTTTGTTTCAGGAGGTATTTCTAAGGCTATCTCTGTGTCAAGCTTTTCTTTTAACAGGCTGATGATCTTTTCTTTGAACATCTGTTTTAGAAATCATCTCTTTTTTATTAAGCTTTTGTTTGTGTCTGTAATTTTTCAACTTCCTGCTCCAGGCTTATGATGTATGAATCAAACTCCAAATCATCTTCTGACTTAAATTTTTGTGTTTCGAGATTTTGATAGGTGCACTTCTTATAGTTAATCTTTTCTGTCTTGATCGTTTCGATTACTTTTGCGAACAATTCAGTCTCAGCTTTTAAGAAGTCTTCGGTCTCTCCTGCGATTACTAATTTGTGAAAGGGAACAATAATTTCTTTTTCTTTTGCTTGTTCTCTTATGAAACCATACTCGCTTAGCACTACGCAATCATTGAAGTAGAACGTGCCTGAATCAAGGACGCCTTCAGAAGGATCTTCGCCAAGGATTATTGTCATCAGCCTTTGGCAGTTTCCATTATTCTGCAGATGCATCTTGACTCCCTGATACAAAGCTTTTACTTCTTTCTCAGAAGCCATCTCTGAAGTTTTTCTTTCTTCACTGGAAAGTGTGCCTTTTAACTGCCACGCTCGCAGAGTGAAATCTGTAGCCATGTGTTTGATTTTTCATAGGAGATATATAAAATTTACTTTGTTTTGGCTAAGTCAACTTTAGTTATGCCTATGTTGCCAAGCATAATTCTTAGGTGATTTTTTTTTGTTTAACTTTATTTTTTTTCCAATAAAAACAGACCAACCATCAACTCCGCGATTTTTTATCTTCAGG
>CAYPUD010000044.1:0-7464 GCA_964413955.1 uncultured Methanosarcinales archaeon | reverse complement strand
ATATAATCATCACCAAAGCCAGCAATCTCTCCTTCAATAGCATCAGTGGTCTTCTTCAGCTTGCTGATAGCCCTCTTCAGCTCGACCAGATCCCTATCCTTGAGCGGCTTGATATTCACCAAAGCAATAGTGCGGCCTGCGCGAAGCGCATCCAGGACTGGTTTTATGTCCTCAAAATCTTTCAAAAGGAAAGGCCTAACGATTATCTTTGACTCAGAGAATTCAGCGTCAGTGTCAAGCTCAACATACCCTTCTTCACCCTCAAGCTCATCGAACTTAGAATTGCTGCCAGTTATCTTTTCCTTAATCTTTGAAAAAAATGCCATAGTCGCACCTCTCCTTTCATATATTCAAAATATTCATTAATTACTGTTGAATGGATGAGATATTAATTATATAAATGTTTTGGTGAGGCCACCAAAAGCTTTTTAAATAAAGTTGAAAAATTGCTTAGCAACATGGTGACAAGAAAAGGCGGATCAAGAAGAGGAAGCAGACACATCCTGAGAAAGAACAAGAGAGAAAGAGGAAAGATAAGCATCTCAAGATACTTAGCAAAATACAAAGAAGGAGAGAAAGTGATACTTTCAGCAGAGCCCGCAGTGCAAAAAGCAATGTATCACAGAAGATTCCACGGAAAGAAAGGAATAATACAATCCCTGAGAGGGCAATGCTATGAAGTAAACATAAAGGATGGCAACAAGATAAAGACGCTGATCGTGCATCCAGTGCACCTGAAAAGACTATGAAACACGAAATAATCGGAACAAAACCAATAAACCTTTACGAAGTGAAGGAAACACTTGAAAAGATACAGAAAAGAGATGAAGAGCTGAACTTCAGAGCGCAAAAGACAATGGAATATGTGCAGCAAGTCGCAAAATTAGGAAAAGAAAAAGCAGCAGAGCTGTTCAAAAAAATAGAATCATTGAACGTGCCAAGACTGAAAGAACAGCACATAAACAAGATCATAGACATCCTGCCAAAGACAGAAGAAGAAGTGAAAGTTGTCATGCAGGGATATAATGTAACAGTATCAAAAGAGAACTGCAAGAAAATAGCTGAAGTTGTGGAAGGGTTTGAAGAATAGAATAATTATTTCTGAGATTTCTTAAAGCTCAAGGGCAAGCAAAAACAACTTTAATTAATCAATTTAAAGAAGCAAAATAACAAAGAACACAAAAACAACATAAAATTGACAATAACTTTAAAAACAACCACTCTTTCTCACCCATCATGCTTGAAAGCTTTTTCAAACCAAAAAAAGCGGTGGTCATAGGCGCTTCAAGGAAGAAGGGCAAGATAGGGAATGTCATATTCAGCAACCTGCTGGACAAGAAGTTTGAGGCAGAATGTGTGAATCCTAAAGCAGAAAAGATCCTTGGCAGAAGATGCTACGCAAATGTTTCAGAAATGAGAGGAAAAGCAGACTTAGCAGTTATTGCCACTCCGGCAAAGACAGTCCCAAAGATACTTGACGAGTGCGGAAAGAAAGGCATAAGGAACATAATAATCGTGAGCGCAGGATTCAAAGAGACAGGAAACTTGAAGCTGATGGATGAGCTGAAGAAGCCAATAAAAAAATATTCCTTAAGAGTGCTTGGGCCGAACTGCCTGGGAACATTTGATGCATACTCAGGCATAGACACATTGTTCATGCTCAAAAGCAGGCTGCACAGGCCAGAAAAAGGAAGCATCAGCCTGATATCGCAGAGCGGAGCATTAGGGGCTGCAGTGCTTGATCTGGCTTCAAAGAAAGGCATAGGATTCTCAAAGTTCGTCAGCTATGGGAATGCGATAGATATTGACGAGACAGACCTGCTGAAAGAAGCGGCAAAAGACAAGAACACAAAAGTAATCTGCATGTACATAGAACAAATAAAAAGAGGACAAGAGTTCATCAGGACAGCAAAAAAGATCAAGAAACCAATAATCTTCCTCAAAGGAGGAGTGACAGAAGCAGGCAACAAAGCAGCAATGAGCCACACAGGCAGCCTTGCAGGAAGCGCAGGAATCTATGCAGGAGTGCTAAGGCAGGCAGGATGCATACAAGTAAAAGACATCCGAGAGATGTTTATCATAGCAGATACGCTCAGCAAAGTGAAAAGCCTGCCTAAAGGAAACAGGGTTCAGGTGATAACAAACGGCGGAGGATATGGCATCAACGCAACAGACCTTCTGGAAAAAGCAGGATTGGTGATGAGAAAGCCAAGCAGAAACTGCATGATGCGGCTTAAAGGATTCCCAGAAATGATAAACATAAGCAATCCTCTTGATATACTGGGAGACTCAACAAATGAGAGATACAAGAAAGCGATAAAAGCCTGCCTGAAAGACAAGAACAATGATATGCTGCTTGTCCTGGTGCTGACACAAGTACCTCTTATAGATGAGGGAATAACAGAAGCATTCAAAGCAAGCGCAAAACCAATAATCGCAACAGTCACAGGAAGAGGGCTTGCAGAAAAGATAACAAAAAAGCTGAAAAATAAAGGAATCCCCTGCTTTGAAGAGGTAAATGATGCAGTCATTGCGATAAAAGGAATAGTCAGGCAAAAAGAATTACAAAAATAATGCAGAGCAAATATTACTCATATTTTCTTTTCTGGATCTGTTGAGTCTTAGAGATGATATCATCCATCTTCTTCAGCGATATTTCAGGAATCTCTATATGAAAATAAGTCTTTGCAGAATTATTCATTATCCTTTGGACTCTTTTGTCCATTTCGTCTAATTTCATACTTTCACCAATAACAGGGAACTTCAGTTTGTCACAGATCATTTTTCCATTCTCATCATAATCAAAGTTTGTTGTAATCTTGAAAGAGCCATGCAGTTTTTCAGTTATCTGATAGAGTCCAACAATTCCCATCTCACCTTTCTTCTCAGGTGAAAGAATATTTCTGAGAATCTTAGTCTCATCAAGAGAAAGCTTTTCTTCAGAATTCAGTTTATATGCGGCAGCCAGTTTACTTAAGATATCCATGAGCTTATCTCTGCTGATGCCCTTGCCTGAGTCTGCAATATCAAGGGAATAAAATACATCATCACCATTCTTTTTCTCTGTCTTGTAAGCATTTATGTATACCTTGAATGGAAACTCTTCTGAACACAAGCCTTTTATCTGTTCATATTGCTTAAAGACATTGTCAGTCAATTCGCTGATAATAAACTGTCCGATGAAAATAGGAAGATAATCGCTCTCAAAGTTCTGGTTGGCATTGAGGGAAAGTATGAGTTTAGAATCCTTGCTATAGATAGGCATCTCGATCAAAGGGATTATGGATCTGTTCGCTTTTTTGACTACCAATTTGCAGGCATGTTTACCTTCTTTACTTAATCCAACAATATTATCGATGATACAATCCGCAAGTGTTTGTTTAGCCATAATATTTTATTAGGCAGTTATTCTTTAAAAAGCTTTCGTTTTATTCTTACTTTTATGTAGTAACAAATTGCCCTTTGTTTGATTTGTTATTTGGTTTGTTATTGATATACTGCAAACTATATGTCCTTCTTCAGAAAAAGAATAAAAAAGCAGACAAATTAGCTTTCAACAGAACAAACGAGGTGAACGCATGGATGAACAACACAAACAAGAGCTTAAGGAGATGATCAAAAGGAACATCAATAATGTTCTTGAAAGCTCAATGATACAAGGTTTAGGAGAGCCAAAACATGGCAAGATAAGAGATATATACTTCAAGGATGATAAGGTTATAATGGTGACTTCTGACAAGGTCTCTGCGTTTGATCACGTGCTTGACAGGTGCATACCCTTCAAGGGAGCGATCCTGAACGCAATCAGCGTGAAAATGCTAGAGTTAGCATAACCGATACTGCCAACAGCGTTGGCTGATGTGCCAGATCCAAATGTGATAGTCCAATACAAGATGAACAACTTAGGCATAGAAGCAATAGTCAGAGGTTATGTGTGGGGAAGCATGGCAAAGGACTATGAAACAGGCAAAAGAGAAAAATGCGGAATACAACTGCCAGAAGGAATGCTCCGCTATCAAAAACTGGACGAGCCAATATTCACACCCACAACAAAAGCAGAAAAAGACGAAGATATGACAATGGAACAAGTAAGCAGCAAAATAGGGAGCGTCTTAGCAGAAATTATCAGAGATTACTCGCTTAAACTATTCAACATGTACTCAAACTTTGCCAAGGAAAAAGGCCTGCTTCTTATAGACACGAAATACGAGTTCGGAACAGACGATAAAGGAAGCCTATTCCTTATAGATGAAGCGACAACACCAGACTCATCAAGATTCTGCTACATAACAGAATGGGAAGACAAATGGCCAAAGATACAGGAAGAGCTGAAAACAGGAGATTATAAGAATGTCAGTGAATTATTGAAAGCCAAACCAGAGCTGAAGATAGAGGAATTATCAAAACAATTCGTCAGAGACGTGCTGTTAGACAGAGGATACAAGCAAGGGACAGAAGTTCCAAAGCTGACAGAAGAAAACGTGATAGAAACAGCATTAAGATATATAGAATTATACGAGATATTCACAGGAAAAGATTTTGATCTGGAAACAGGAAAAAATCCAAGGGAAAGGATGATCAACAACCTGAAGAAAGGAAATTATATGGGGTGAAAGAACATGGAAAAACTAAAACTGCTTGTGCAAAGCAAAGGGTCCAAAAAAGATCCCGCGTTTTCAGAACAATTGATAGAAATAGAAGGAGAAAAATATAGCTTCAGAGATTATTTTCATGATAACGGCGTAAAGATGCTGAAAGAAGAGCTGATTATATCAAGCCATGGAAACACTGAATTAGACCTGCGTATAGTCAAAGAAATAAGCGAATTGGCAAAAAAAGGCCACAAGATCGTGAGCCTGCAGCAAGGAGGCCTATATTTTGCAAAGCCAAGCTTAGAAGCAGCAAACATGCCTACAATCCCTGTAATAAGCATACCCTTAGATGGAGGGATGTGGGGGGGCATTGACGCTTTCTTAGCACCGCAAGTGCCGACAGGAACTGCAGCAATCGCAGGAGTGGGAGTCGGCAAGTATGATACAGCAGCAAGAATAGCAAAGGAGATACTGACAAATGAATTTGAGGGAGTCTATCTTTTCAGAGGAACAGAAAAACTCAAAGAAAAACTAGAATATTTCGGAATCAAAATTCTGGGAGAAGCTGATGAGGGATTAAAAGAAGGGCTTGTGCTTGGCTGCATGGATGGAAGCAACAATCACAACAGCAAGCTGGCGACATTAGACAAGATAGGAACAATAAGCTTTTTTACGCCATACAAGACAAAGAACCATCATGAAGCAGCATACTTATTGACAGACATGAGAATTTCAGCCAGCAAGAGCGCATTTGTCAGAGGAGAAGAGAATCTTGCATACTTTGCAGCAAAAATATTCTCAGCATATAATCCAGACATCAAGAAAAAGCTTGAAGAAGAAGCAAAAGAGAAAGCAAACAGTTACGAAGAAAGAAAAATAACTCTGGAATCTTTTGAATAATAGGGATAAGAAAAATGGGAGAAAAAATCTTAGTCATAGGAAGCGGAGGCAGGGAACATGCATTCGCAAAAAAATTAGCTGAAAGCGATCACGTGAGCAAGGTGTATTGCGCTCCAGGAAATGCAGGAACAGAAATGCTGGAAAAAGGCGAAAATGTGAAATTAAATACAGCGTCATTTCAGGAAATAATAAATTTTGCCAGAGACAAAGAAATAACATTGACAGTTGTAGGGCCAGAGAAGCCGTTAGTTGACGGCATAGTTGATGCTTATGAAAAAAGTTTGCCATCAAGCTATATCTTTGGGCCAAATAAGGTTGCAGCAGAACTGGAAGGAAGCAAAAGCTTTGCAAAGGGAATAATGACCCAATTCAACATACCGACTGCCGAATACGAAGCATTTGATGATCCAAGAAAAGCAAAAGCGTACATAGAAAGACAATGGGGAACAAAAGCTTTAGTGGTAAAAGCAGATGGCCTGGCAGCAGGCAAGGGAGTTATAGTTCCAGAAAATCTTGAAGAAGCAGTTAATGCAGTCCAAAAAATAATGGTAAAAAAAGCCTTTGGAGAAGCAGGCAATAAGATAGTGATCGAGGAAAAATTAACAGGAGAAGAAGCATCAGTACTGGCGTTAAGTGATGGTAAAACAATCAAGCAACTCATTTCAATACAAGACCACAAACCTGTTTATGATGGAGATAAAGGCCCAAATACAGGAGGGATGGGGGCTTATGGGCCAGCACCAGTAATCCTTGGCTTAGAAGAAGAAATTTACGAAACAATCTTATCACCATTAGTTAATGGGCTAAGAAAGATAGGCATGACTTACAAAGGGATAATCTATGCAGGACTGATGATAACAGAAGAAGGGCCAAAAGTCCTTGAATTCAATGTAAGAGGAGGAGACCCAGAGATGCAGCCAATAGCAATGCTGACAGATTTTGACTGGTACGAAGCATGCATGGCTTGTATAACAGGCAAATTACATGAAATTGAGATTAAGCACAAAGACGGAGCTGCATGCTGTGTTGTGATGGCATCAAAAGGATATCCTGGAAGTTATGAGAAAGGAAAAGAAATCACAGGATTAGAAAAAATAATAGATCCAGATGTGTTTGTGTTCCACGCAGGAACAAAGAAAGAAGGAGATGGATTAGTAACAAATGGAGGAAGGGTTTTAGGTGTTACAGCTTATGGAAAAGACATAAGGATTGCGCAAGAGAAAGCCTACAATGCAGTAAGGCAGATCAAATTTGCTGATGACTATCAGTATTTCAGAACAGATATTGCAGACAAAGCAATCAGAAGATTAAACAATTAACAAGCGCAAACAAAAATCATTTTTAGGGGGGGTAAAAAAATGAGCAAAGGACTGGAAAAATTAGCTGAGATGGACTATCCTGGAAGGTTCATCATCATAGGAAAAGATATGAATGAGAATGGATATAATTTTGTAGTGTATGGATTGACTGGCAGGAGCGCATCAAGCCAGGCAAGGACAATAGAGTATGATGCTAAGAATAAAGTCTTTTACACAAAACCAACAGACAAAGAAACATTGTCCAAAGGAATACAAAGCCTGTTGTTGTATCCTGCAATAATGGAAACAGAAGAAGGGATCGCTGTCAGCAATGGTTTTCAAACAAATTTAGTGTACACTTTCATGAGAAATTTTCAAAAAATAGATATGCCAACCCAAATCTTAGAGTCTGCCTTAACAGAAGATTTCTTAGTATATGATCCAAACACAAAAAAACCAATAGATGTTACAAGCTATGAGCCAGACGAGCCAAACTACACTCCAAGAATCAGCGGTTGCATCAAAAAAGGCTCTGGAGCTCTGCACATCGTAAAGAAAGAGGATGGCGAGAGCAACAAATACTTATTCCCCGTAGAGCTGAAGCCAGGCAAAGGAAAACTGATAGCAACATACTCAGGAGAGAACAAGAATCCTCTGCCTGCATTTGAAGGAAG
>CAYPUD010000043.1:0-7677 GCA_964413955.1 uncultured Methanosarcinales archaeon | reverse complement strand
AACAAAGGAACCATCAAAAAGCCAGCAAGAGTCAGGCCGATAATACTGAGAACAGGGTAACCATCAACAAAAGGCCTGAATTCAATCAGAGAAGCAGAAGCGATAATCAGAGCAGTGATGATCATCGCAAGAGACAACTTATTAGAACTGGAAGAAATATTGATACCAATCTTCCTGAAATGAGAATCGTCCAGAGAAAACTCAAACCTACCTGAATTGATCTTCTGCAATAAGTTCAAACCCTGCTCAGGAATATCTCTCGCAGTATCAAAAGCTCTCTTAGCTTCCTCAAGAACATAATTCCTGATTGCTTTGGATGACCTGAAACGAGCAAGTATCTTAGCAGCTTTCTGTCTGGAATAGGAGACAAAATCAAAATCAGGGTCAATGAAATCACAAGTCCCTTCAGCAGAGACCAAGGCCTTACCAAAAAGAACAGCATTCTGCGGAACAACAAAACCTTGTTTGGTGCAGGAGATAAACAATTGATGCATCATATGAGTGGCTTTAGCTTCACCACTATCATCATTATACCATTCATTGATTATATCATAAATATCCTGCTTAAGCTTCTCAAGATCAGTTCGTTTGGTCGGAGATCCGTACTTCATCAGAGCGCGAAGGACAGCGTCAGCATCCTTTTTGCTTATAGCGCTGATCAAAGAAATGCCAAGCATCTTAAGCTTAGAATCAATATAACCCACAATCCCAAAATCAATCAACCCCAATCTCTTATCAGGCAGGACTATGATATTCCCAGGATGCAAGTCGGCATGAAAAAAACCATAATCAAATATCTCTTTGATAAGCTCGTCAATGATCACCTTGACAAAGCTCTTATCAGGATGAGAAACATGAGATAACTTCTTTCCTGGCAGAAAATCCATAGTGAGAACCTTTCTTGAAGTCGCAGGCCAGTAAACAGCAGGAACCACAATCCTGGCAGAGCGCTTCTGCTTATGGATGCGTTCTACATTCCTTGCCTCAAAGACAAGATTCAACTCATTCTTAGTATATCTCTCAAACTCATCCACAATCCTTGAAGGAGAGACAGGCAAGTCCTTAAACCTAGACTCAACCCTTGAAGCAATAAGCCTTAAGATGGAGATGTCAGTGTTAAAAGCATCCCTGATGCCAGGCCTTAAAACCTTAACAACAACATCCTTGCTGTTGAACAATTTAGCTCTGTGGACCTGAGCAACACTCGCGCTGCCAATAGGATCATGCTCAAAATTCTTAAAGACAGAACCAAGCTCTTTTCCCAAGCTTTTTTCAATCGCTTTTTTGATAACGTCAAAATGAACAGGAGGAACATCATCCAACAGCTTCTTGAACTCAACGCAAAACTCCTCAGGCACAAGATCCGGCCTGATGCCAAGCAATTGGCCTAACTTAATGAAAGCTCCGCCAAGCTCCTCAAAAGACTTTCTCAAATTAACAGCAAGCTCAGCAGGCAATTTTCTGCTCATCAAAAAACGCTTAGTGAAGGGCAAATGCAGCTTCAGGCCAAGCTCTTCAATCAAAAAGCCAAGGTTATTCTTTAACAAGACCCTGACGACTCTTGCGATGCGCTTCAACTCTTTTTTCTCCATAAGACAATAAAAATCACCAACATTTTTAAATGCTTCTCTGTTTTTCACAAAGAATGGCTGAACTGATCATAGCTGAAAAGCCAAACGCAAGCAAAAGGATAGCAGAAGCTTTGGCGGATAAAAAACCAACAAAATTATCCAATAGTGGAGTGCCATACTATAAATTGACACATGAAGGCAAAGAAATAATAATAGCATCAGCAGTAGGCCACCTGTTCGGGCTGGCAGAAAAAACAAAATCAAAACACTTTGCATATCCAGTATTTGACATAGAATGGAAACCTGCAAATGAGATAAGCAAGAAAGCAGACTTCACAAAAAAATATCTTAACACGCTGAAAAAAGTCTCAAAGAATATCAAGGAGATAACAGTAGCGACAGACTATGATGTTGAAGGAGAAGTCATAGGCCTGAATGTCGTCAGATACATCTGTCATAGAAATGATGCAAGAAGGATGAAATTCTCAACACTGACAAAACAAGACCTCATAGAATCGTACAAAAGAATATCAAAAACATTAGACTGGGGACAAGCCCTTGCAGGAGAAACAAGACACTTTCTTGACTTCTATTACGGCATCAACCTGTCAAGAGCATTGATGTCAGCAATACAAAAAGCAGGAATGTTCAAGATACTAAGCACAGGGAGAGTCCAGGGGCCTGCGCTGAAAATAATCGTAGACAGAGAAAAAGAGATACAAAGCTTCAAGCCAGTAAAGTTCTGGCAGTTAGAATTGAACGGAATAGTAAAAAAAGAAAACATCACAGCAATGCACGAAAAAGACAAGTTCTGGGAAAAGAAAGAAGCAGACAAGATTCATGAAAAGATAAAAAATGAAAAAAAAGGCGTGGTGGGGGATGTCAAAACAAAGGAATTCAAACAAGACCCGCCAAAGCCTTTTGACCTTACAACACTCCAGACAGAAGCATTCAGATGCTTTGGCATAAAACCAAAACAAACACTTGACATAGCGCAAGAACTATACACAAACGGGCTCATATCATACCCAAGGACGAGCTCTCAACAATTACCTCCTTCGATTGGTTATAAGAAAATACTTACAGCATTATCAAGACAATCAGCATACAAAAAGTTATGCGAGAAAGTGCTGAAAGGAAAAATGACGCCAAACAACGGCAAAAAAACAGACCCAGCACATCCAGCAATCTATCCAACAGGCCTGACAGGAGAATTAGAAGGCAGGCAATTCAAGATATATGATCTTGTAGTCAAAAGATTCCTTGCAACATTCGGCACACCAGCAATCAGAGAGACTGTGAGCATAAGGATTCTTGTCAAAGACGAACCATTCGTGACAAAAGGGACAAGAACAACAAAAAAAGGCTGGCACGAGCTGTATGCGCCATATGTAAAGCTTGAAGAGGTAGAGATGCCTCCAGTAAAAGAGAAAGACGAAGTCACAGTCAAAAAGATCAGCCTGATAGAAGACGAGACAAAACCACCCAGAAGATACACTCACGCCAGCCTGATCAAAGAGCTGGAAAAAAGAGGATTAGGAACAAAAGCAACAAGAGCGCAAATTGTTGAGACACTATTCCAGAGACAATACGTGGACGGAGAATCACTGGAAGCCACAGAACTAGGGATACACAACATAGAAGTCCTTGAGAAATACAGCCCAAAAATACTTGATGAAGCGCTGACAAGACACTTTGAAGAAGAGATGGAAGAGATAAGGGGCGGAAAGAAGAGCAAAGACTCAGTCCTATCAGAAGCAAGAGACATCCTCACAGAAATACTTGACGAATTCAGATCAAAAGAAAAAGAGATAGGAGAAGAACTGAAAAAAGCATTCACCCAGACAAGAACAGCACTAACCACAGTGGGAAAGTGCCCGAACTGCGAAGAAGGCATGCTTGCGATAAGACGAGGCAGGTTCGGCAGGTTCATAGCCTGCGATAAGTATCCTGAATGCAAGACAACATTCAACCTGCCAAAGACAGGAACTGTGCAAGTGACAGAAAAGATATGCAAAGAATGCGGATACCCAATAATAAGAATCAGGAAAGGAAAAAGACTTCAAGAAGTGTGCATCAATCCAAAATGCCCAACAAAAGAAACAACACAAAAAGTGGAAGAGAGAACATGCCCAAAATGCGGGAAAGGAAAATTAGTGGTTAAAAGAAGTGTCTATGGGCAATTCCTTGGCTGCGACCAGTATCCAAGCTGCAAATACACAGAACCATTAGATGGAAAAAAGAAAACAGCAGATGAAGCGAGCAAAGACAAGACAGTCAAGAAAAGATCAGCAAGTAAAAAGAAGATAGCAGGCAAGAAGAGCACAAAGAAAACAGCAAAAAAGAAAGTAACAAAGAAAAGCAAAACATCAAAAAAATAAAACAACAATAGCAAAGGAATTCTTTAAAGCAATAAAATCATAAAAAACAGTAAAATGATCTTGGGTTGAAAGATAAGCGTCTGTTTGCGAATAATGTCATGAAAATCAGCAAAAGACTCTTGAGTTGAATAATTGGTGTGTGAAGTGGTGTTGTGATCAAAAGCAGGAGACTTTTTGGTTAAAGGGAGGTGCGCGAAAGGGTGTAATACGCAGGGGTAGAGAACTCTTAGGCTAAAAAAATAGGCGCGCTGTTTGCGCGCAACTGATAATTGCGGAAGTTTTTTTCTGAAAGAAGAATCACAGAGTTGAAGGAATTTTTTTTGGAAATAATGTTTTAGATTGCAAGAAAATCAATAAATTTTTAGCAGAAGAAAAATAGACCGTTAAAAATAAGAAAAGAAAATGACAATGAATCAACAATAACACGAGCACAATAAAACTTAAAAGCAGGACAATATTCTGCGGCGAATATGAAAAGGATACAAAAAAAGCTCTTGTTCATAACAGTATTATTGTTGTTCTCAACGCTCTTGCTAACTGCAACATATGCATCACAAGGAACAACACAAGGAGCAATGGAAGGCCACACACACCTGCTTGCTTTATTGGTAAAAAACGGAGCTAACGAAGGAATGATAGCTGGCCTTGACCTGAAAGTCATCCCAGGAAATGGGGAGGTCTTCTTGCAGACATTTCCTATGACACAGATCACCACTCAAGCAAGCATGAGATTCGCTAAACAAATAGCTTGTGAAAAATACGAGCTGGACTGCTCAAAATATGATTTTCTCTACACGATCACATCAGCGCCAGGAGTGATAGGAGGGCCAAGCGCAGGAGCTGCCGCTGCAGTGCTCACAGCAGCAGTCCTAAAAGGCAAAAGCGTCAATGAATCAATATCCATGACAGGGACAATAAACTCAGGAGGCTTGATAGGGCCTGTAGGAGGGCTGGAAAAGAAAATAGAAGCAGCAGCAAGAAATGGGATAAAAGAAGTTCTGATACCCTTTGGCATGACGAAGTATAAGTCCGAAGGCAACCTGACAATAGATCTCGAAGAGCTTGGTAAAGAATTAGGCATCAAAGTAAGAGAAGTTGGAACATTAGAAGAAGCAGCACAACTCATTGCAGGGATAAAACCAAGAAAAAGAGAAGCTCTTCTTAAAATAGATGAGAAGTACTTAAGCAAGATGAAGTCAATAGCAGAAAGATTATGCAACAGGACAAACAAGCTGAAAAAGAAAGTCCAAGAACAAAATAACTCCACCGCTAACAGCAGCAGTAAGATTCAGGGAGAAGGGTCTCAAACCAAAGCAAGAGAAGAAAGTGAGGAAGATTACCTCACAAAAGCAAAAGATTCCTTTGAAAAAGAAGACTATTACTCAGCCGCAAGCTACTGTTTCAGAGCAAACGTAAATTTCAGGGAAGAATCTTTTGCAAACCTCACAAAAAAAGAAAGCAAAGAACTGCTGAACAAACTGAATTATATACTGGGAAAACAAAAAAAAGAGATAGCAGGAAAGCATATCAGGACACTGACAGACATTGAAACTTATATGGCAGTAATGGAAAGAATTGAGGAGGCCGCAGCACTCCTTGAAAGCGCGCAACAAGAATCAAAACAAGGCAAGTATGATACAATGCGTAACTTGCTGGCTTTAGCGACAGAACGGATATTCTCAGCGCAAGTATGGGCAGAATTCTTTGATTTAACATATGATACCCGAATAAAGGCAATAGAAAGTGAAGAGATAAAGGAATCATGTTCAGCGAAAATATCTGAAGCAGAGGAAAGTCTGAATTATGCAAAAGCAACTTTTCGGGCAATGAACATGGGAACCCTGCAAGATGAGATTGAGGTAGCATATGCAGCGATGCGTTCAGGAGATAATATCATGTGCTTATACAAGGCAGCAAAAGTGAAAGCAGAATCAGATGTCTTGCTGGCATTAAAAGGGCTTAGCGATGCGAACTTCAACAAGACAATGGAACTAAAGCTCAAAGCAGCGCAGGAAGCCATCTCCAAAAGCCTGAAAAAAGGAGCGTTCCCAATAATCGCCTACAGTTACTATGAGTATGCAAAGAGCCTGTTCAAGTTTAGAGAGCCAATCTCTCCATTATTTGCGGAGTATGCGCTAGAGTTGGCAAGTATTGATATGTATTTCAGACAACCAATAAACCCAGCAATAACTGTGGAAAAAGGAAATGGATTGGCTGATGCCAAAAAAAGGAAGAGACAAGAGTATCTCTGGGAAGTCACAGTAACAGCATTTATGATACTTGTTCTTGTGTTGATATGGGCGGCCTATGAGATAGGATCAAGAAGAAGAGATAAAAGGATAAAAGCGATGATTACAAAGAGAAAAAGAAAGGAATCGCAAAGCAAAGGAAAGGGTAAGAGAAGGAATAACAGAAAGAAGACGTGAGAAGATGGGACGAGGAAGAAAATCAGAACTGAAGAAGATAATGCCAGAAAAAAGATGATGACGATATTGAATGATTAGAAACCCTGCAAACCCCCGAAGAGGTTTGCGAGGGAAAAAGAGGTGATCAGAAACCCACACAAGCGCCGAAGCACTCGTGCGGGAAAAAGAGGTGATAGTTAAATTTTATGGAATAAAACACCAATTTTTCCTGTCACCACTCTTGTATGGTGCAACTCATATTTAAATGTTTCGGTTTTGGAGTTACTTCGGAGTAGTAATCGAGTAATTATTATATAAAATTTAAATATCTTGCTGAATAAAGGCCAAAAAATGGTAAAATGCAGATGTGGGAAAGAAGCTTTGAAAGGGCAAAAATACTGCAAGAGATGCTTTCTGAGAATCTTTGAAAAAAGGGTCAGAAAAGAGCTACAAAGATACAGATGGTTCAAAAAAGGAGATAAAGTCCTGATACTTGATGATTCAACAAGCAAGACAGACATACTTAAAGAAGTGTTCCTGCCATTAGTTGAAGCGATCAGAATCCCTGTCAAGATAGGAAAAAGAAGGCGGAAAGGCTATAGAATAGTGACTCCAGAGAACGCAGATGATGAATGCCACGCATTCCTTGCAGCAATCACAAAGAACAAGGAATGGAAGAAAAAAGAAGAAATAAAGCCATTAAGGCAGATAACAGATGAAGAAATACAACTCTACATCAAAATAAAAGGATTTAATCCATACAAAAGAAAGAAAGACGAGCTTTATGAATTCATTGATGACATGGAAAAGAAATACCCTGAAACAAAGTTTGCATTACTGAAATCCAGCGAACAATCACTTGATTAACTCATGCTTCTTAAGGATTTTCTTCAACTGCTCAAAACTTTCACTCTTCCTAAATTCCTTGACCTTATCGACAGGCAGGCTTTTAATCGCTTCTAAAGCTATCTTAGTGACAATCTTAAGGTCAGAGACTGCGTCCTCTGCCTGAAGCTTATAATCAATGTCGTCATCTTCAGCATCTTTCTTCTTAACAGAAAAAAATCTCTTAAACCAAGAACCCACTGATTCTTTAGGCTCAACAACTTTTGTTTCACCAGCCTCGGAATAGACTTCAACATCATCGGGAATGCTGACAGCACCCTCTTTTTTAGGAGAAATCTTTGAAATAAGATCCTTAAAAGAGAACTGCTTGCCCTTCCTTCTGGCAGAGAGATAAGATTCCATCTCTTTATCAAAGTCTCTTTTTCCCATGAGGATTAAAAAATAAAGATGATTTATAAATCTTGTGATGAGAAC
>CAYPUD010000042.1:0-7949 GCA_964413955.1 uncultured Methanosarcinales archaeon | reverse complement strand
AGAGAGGAAGATGGCTTAACCCCAATGGGTGCGAGTGTGTTGAAGCATGTAAGAGCCATTCATGGGATGCCTATTTCAAATGTTGAGGTCGTACAACAACAAGCCTATTCCAAACCAGGTGAAGAAGTGCCACATAAAGAAAGTCCAGCTGAACTGATTGCTGCAGTAGTGACTTTAGGGATGCTTTGCGCATCGTTTTTGACATTTGTAGCTATTATTGAGTCAAAGGATTCTGATAGCAAGAAAACTGGGCAAGAAACCAACTTCACTCAACAAAAACCTTTTCGTGAGTACGAGATAGGAAATGATAGGTTCTTGAGGTATTTCGCTGATGGTATAACATATGAATTAGAAAAAGAAGCTAAAGAAGCAATAGATTCAAATCCTGTTATAGATAAATATTTTTCTGGTGATGAAATTGAGAAAGCGTACAAGCTGTTTGCAGGAAAGGACTATGAGATCACTGCAAAAGAGATGAAAAGATTTGAAAAGCTTTTGATGAAATGGTTTGCTAAAACAAGATCAAATAAGGAAAAATTGACTTTTCAAAACTTTAAGAGATGGTATGAAAAGACAGGCCCTGTTTCTTATTTGCCAAAAAGATCTTCAGACTGGTTCTTGATGGATAGGAAAACGCTTCAAAACAGGAATTATTCTAAGCAGGTTCGGCCAGGATTTGTTCCTTCAAAGATATATTCTCCCAGACAAAGGATTTAATGCCTGAAGAACAAATAACAGGTATTCTTAGACTAAAAAAAGCGGGTTAAGTCAACTCTGGTGTGTCTATGCCGCCAAGCGTAGTCTTCAGTTAATTTTTTTGCTCAATTTATTCTCGGTAAAACCTGCCGAGAATTGTGCGGACGAAGCGCGGCATAGTCACTAACGCCATTAAGTTGACTTAACCAAAAAGCGAAACATTTATAAAAAATTTATTTGAATAAAATATGAGAAAGTTGAGCAATTGTTGAATAATTATTGCTGAAGAATTTACTTTGTGTAGGCGAGAATTAGCAAATCCAAAGATGAAGATGATGTTTTAAATTTTTTATTGGATTATTGGGTATGTTCGACAAAAATCTGCAGGAATAATTCAAAGTTCAGCCACTGGCTTTAATGATCAAAACGCAAAGAAAATATTCATGAATGCGGCAGTTCGTCCTGACTCAGATCGTTAGGTTTCCTCTGCCATAAAATGTAATGACAAAGAAATTAAAACTTGCTATCAGGGAATTGTATGATTCTTTGGCATATATTGGCCTGTTTGTTAGCTTATTTGACGCAATAGTCTTGTTTGCGTTAAGCATCCTTGTCCTTTATGTGTTGAATCTTTCCTGGTTGTTCGCTTTTTTTGTAGTTGTCCCTTATATCTTTATCCATACAAGGACTAATCTGAAGAGGTTGAACTTGAAGTTTGTTGAGTCAAAGGTTCCTGAAGTAAAGGAAGAGTTGAGGACTTGCGCCGACACTAAGGATGTTGAGGATAATGAGGTTGTGAAGCTTTTGCATGAGGATCTGCTCCACAAGATGAAGAAGATAAGGACGTCTTATTTCTTGAGTTTGGGCAGGCTGTCAAGGCAGTTGTTCTTTCTCGCTGTGATCTGTTTCTTGATTGTTGCTGCGGCTGCTTATGATTTCAGGATCTTTGATGTTCCTAAAAGTATTGATGACTTGAGCAAGGCAGACCTATTTGGCGGAGGCAGCAAGGGTGGTGATACTTATCTGATTGATGAGAGCCTGCTTGATTATGAGGAGATGGATGAGGATGCTGATATTTTTGGAAACAAGAGTGTTGCTGAGCTTGGGAATAAGGAGTTGTTGCTGGAGATCAATCCTTTGATGAGTGATGTTGACATCTCTAAGATAAGCGATCCTGACAAGAACAAGGATTTCAGGACTGTCCCGCCTTCAGATATTGGCGCCACGACTGATGCGAGTTATGAGGAATCAATACCTAAGCAGTATCAAAGGATCATTAAGAGGTATTTTAACGAAATTTCGAAAAATAATTAAATAAGCTTATGAAATAATAACTTGTTGGAGGTAATAAAATGAAGTTTGAGGAAGCCAAGAAGACATTTGATTTTATTTTCAAGGAATTGGGCAAGGTGGTTGTTGGCCAGCAAGAGCCATTGAAAGAGGTTGTTTGCGCTTTGCTTGCAGATTCTCATGCATTGCTTGAAGGTTACCCTGGGTTGGCCAAGACTTTAGCGATCAACACTTTAGCTAAGCTGATGGACTTGAAGTTCTCAAGGATCCAGTTCACTCCTGACCTGATGCCTTCTGATATTACTGGTACGTACTTGATTGAGGAAAGCACTAGCGGAAAGAGGAGCTTTAAGTTTCAGCCAGGGCCTGTCTTTGCCAATGTGCTTCTTGCTGATGAGATCAACAGGGCAACTCCTAAGACCCAGTCTGCTTTGCTTGAGGCAATGCAGGAGAAGCAGGTTACTGTAGGCACTGCGACCTTTAAGCTTGACGAGCCTTTCTTTGTTCTTGCGACTCAGAATCCTATTGAGCAGGAAGGGACTTATCCTCTTCCAGAAGCCCAGTCAGACAGGTTTTTGCTGAAGATAAAGCTGGATTACCCTTCTGCTGATGAGGAATTGGAGATCGTGAACCTTTATGCTGAGTCCAAGAAGCAGGTGAAGCTTAAGCCTATTCTGAATAAGGATAGTATCCAGTATTTGCAGCATCTTGCCAGGCAGGTTCCGATTGCCACAGACTTGAAGAAATATATTGTTGAGATTGTTGAGAAGACAAGGAATAAGAAGGATCTTGTTGAGTATGGCGCAAGTCCCAGAGCAAGTATTGGTTTGACTATGGCGTCTAAAGCAAGGGCCTTGATTGAGGGCAGGAAGTTTGTCAGCAAGACTGACATCAATAAGATGGCTTTTCCTGTCCTGAGGCACAGGATCATCTTGAGTTTTGAGGCAGAACGCCAGGGCCTTGATGAGGACGCAGTCATTAAGACTTTGCTGAAATGATCCTGACTGAAATTTTGGAATGAAATATGATAGATACGAATTTTTTGCATCAGTTGGATAAGTTTAGCCTTATCATCAATAAGAGGGTTACAAGCAATTATTCTGGTGAGAGGCATAGTCAGGAGAAGGGCAGGGGCCTTGTGTTCAAGGATCATCAGATTTATGTTCCTGGCGAGGACTTCAGGAGTATTGATTGGAAGGTGTTTGCCAGGACTGATAAGCTTTTCATCAAGCGTTTTGAGGAGGAACGGAACCTGACTGTGCATATCCTTGTTGATTTTAGCGCGAGTATGAATTTTGGTCGGGGCAGGCATAAGAAGTCTGAGTTCGCTTCTATGATCGGCTTGGGTTTTGCTTATATGGCTTTAAAGAACAATGAGCGTTTTGTGTTATCCACATTCTCTGACAGGCTGGAGTTTTTTAAGCCGAGAAGGGGTAAGAAGCAGATCATGAGTATTGTTGATTTTCTGGGCCATAAGAAGCCTAAGGGTGATATGAAGCTTGATGAGGCTTCTGCTCTGTACAAAAAGAAGGTGTCTAAGCAGAGGAGCTTGATGGTCATAATTAGTGATTTTCTTTTTCCTGTTGAGGAGATAAAGAGCTGTTTGTATCGTTTTAAGGATAATGACCTGATTCTTATTCAGGTGCTGGATGTTGTTGAGAGGACTCTTAATATTGAGGGTGATTTGAGGCTGCTTGATCTTGAGACTAACGCGCATATGAGGACTTATATCAGCCCTTACCTAAAGAAGCATTATTCTCAGATGCTGAATGATCACATCGCAAGGATTGATCAGGCTTGTGATGCTGTTGGCGCGGAGTTTTATTCTGCCAATACTGGCCAGGATATCTTTGACGTGTTTTATGATGTTCTTGGTGGGTAGTGTTTTAAGTTTTCATCTTTTTTTCAGTCTCTATCTTTTAGCCTATAAATTTTTTTAAACCCGTTCTCTTTGGTTGTTTTTATGACTACTATTCTGGGTGTCAGGACTAATAAGGAAGATGAAAATGCCATTATTTTAGGCGCTGATAGACAATTGAATTATTATGAGGGTGAGCAGCATACTGAGAAGGCCGAGATTGAGAAGATTCTTAAATTAAAAAATAATTATGCTATTGCTTCTGCTGGTCCAGAGGATAAGGATGTCAAAGCTTTTTTCAATTATTTGCAGAAGGGGATTAAATATTTTGATAAGTTTTTGAGTGCGATCTCTAAAGGGCAACCCACAGGCCCTTTTGGTGTTTTTTCTTCTTTGTTGAGGATAAGGCAGGATTATGGGATTATTAATAAAAAAGAGATTGGCTTGACTGCTTGGGAAAACAAATTCTTGCAGTATGCTGAAAATAACATCAAACCAAAGAATAATTTTACAAAAAATTTGATGATTCTGGTTCAGGACATCTTTAGGAGAAGTGAAGATCCAGTTTACCAGGCTCTGACTTCTGGTTATTTTCTTGAGTTAGATTTGCTTAATAGGATTTATTTTTCAAAACATAAAGGAGAAAAGCCTTATGTTACTGAAGCTACTGAGTTGATTATTGCTTCTAACAAGCCTGAGCTTGGGCTTTTTTATGCTGATTTTCAGGGTAATGTTTTTGCTTCAGACAGCAATGATGAGATGTTGGAATATTTTTGTTTGGGCAGTGGTTCTGTTTATTCTGAGGAGTACTTTGAGAATAACAAGTTTGAGGATGATAAAAATATTAAAGATATCAAGAAAAAGCTAAATGTTGATAAGATTAATTTTGCAGAGGTAGGGATTTCTGAAGCAGTTTGTTTGGCTTATGGGGCTTTGAAAAACGCTGTGCAAAAGGATCCTGATTCTAGTGATAAGATTGATCTGATTATTGTTGATAAGGATGGTTTTTTTGACTTAGGCAAGCATATTGAGGATAGAAAGAAGAAGGTTGAGAAAGAGGCTTTGATTGAAGGTATTGATAAGTATCTTCGTAAAAAAAGCAGGTAATCCAGATAGTTTGGCGGGATGATGAATCAGATCATTATTTTTAGTCTGGATTGTTTATGTTTGAGAATAATTCTTTGATGTTTTCTCCTTCACTTAATCTTCTGCTTATCCAGTCGCATATCATTCGTTGGCTTACAAAGCATTTGTTGCAGTATTTGCTTTCTTTTTTGTAGTTCTTGAAATAGTCTGAATCATTTCTCAATAATTCTTTGTCGTCAATTATTTTTCTCACTATTTTTGGCATGATTTCAAATATTATATCTCCTTTGAAGAATGCTGTGATTGGTGAGTATTTTTGTTCTCTGAAAGTTGAATGAGGAGCGTATTTTGGGGGTTCTTTTATGCTCTTGTAGAATGCGTTTTTGTTTAGGGCTGTATAAATGTTTTCAATTTCAAGGCAGAGTTCTTTCTTCATTGCTTGTTTTATCAGCCAGCCGTAAAAGAATGTCTGTTGCAGGTATTTGTGTTCAGGGTAGGGTCTTACTGGGTTTGTTTTTGTGTCAATTATTATGATATCATAGTTTTGGTCTCCTTTTTTTAGGAATAAGTAAGCGTCTGGGTGCATGCTTGCTGTGAATCTTTTCCCTTCAATCTCTAGTTCTATGAAGAATGGTGTTTCGCAATAGTTTGCTGATGATTTTGGTTTTATGTTGCTTTTGAATGGGTGTTTTGGGTTGTTCAATAATTCCAGTGTTTTGTAATGCACCAATCCTTTCATTGGTTCTGAACTTATTGCGTGCAGGTCAGTTCCTCTTCTTGCGAATATCGGCTCAAGATCATCATCATGGAACATGAAGAATTCCTGTATTGTTTCATCTGGTTCTTTTTTCATCTGTTCCTGCAGGATTTGTTTTTGTATGCTGTAAGGGATTGTGCTGATCAGTTTCTCTATTGTGCACCCTGCGTCTATTGTTCCTTTTTCATAGTTCCTGATCCATTTTCTGTCAATTTTTGGTGTTGTCATGTGTGATAGTTCAGAACCCCTTATGTCTGCTTTTTTTCCTTCTGTTATGCATTTCATCTCCAGAAATCCAGGAATCATATCTGGTGTTACGAGTTCTTTTCCGTCCAGCTCATTGAACCAGAGCCTGTTCTCTTTGTTCTTCCATCTGAAGCCTGTGTTGATGTTGCTGTTGGTTGTCATTAAGCTCACTATTCTTGGTTCTATTCTTGATACTCCTATTCTGAAGGTTTCCATGTATTTGCTGAGTGTTTCTATTCTTTCTTCAGACAATATCTTGTTTGTCAGGTCTTCTATGTTTGGGTGGCTGTTTTTTGTGTCTTGTTCGCAGAGTAACCATGGTATGTTTTCTGCCTGCTCATACCTTATCAGATTTGTTTTTTCTGTTTTTTTTGCTTTAAGTTCTTTTAATCCTCTTTCTTGTTCGCTTAATGAGTCAATGAAGCCAAAGAGTTTTCCTAATGCTGTCGGGTGGCTGATTCCGCCTAAAGGGATCTTTTCTGGAGTTCCTGCAAGAATTCCTTTGCCTATGAAGAACAGGTCTGGCAGGTTTTTTTCTGCGTATTTTTTAGCCAGCTTCATTATTCTTGCGCTTGGCGAGTTTTTTTGCATATATAATGGGATTCCAAACCCGTGTTCTTTTCTTGCGCGTATTATTGCTGGCTGGATCTTGTCCAGGATGTCAGCAAATCTTAAGCCCATTAAGTGTTGGTTTATTGCGACCTCTGTCCTGATTTTTTGCTTGATTATTTCTTTGTCTTCAAGATTAATTTTCTTCAGGTTTTTCAGGTTTTCCCACACACCATCAAAAACTTGTTCTTCCCGCAGGGCGACTTTTTCTGATAGCAGTCCTGTGTTGAACACTGAGTTTCCTGTCTTATAAGTGTCTTGTCTTGTTTTGAATAAAGTCCCATAACCAACCCCTTTGATGTTTAATTCTTTTTCTTTTATTTTTTCGCTTAAGATGTCTTTTATGATGAATTCTTCATCTTGCTTTCTTGTCTCCTGAATGTATTTGTCTGGGTGCAGGTAAAATAATATTATTTTGTTCAGGATTTCTTCAGAAAAATCCATCTCATTTATCGCTTCAAGGTAGTTTGTTGTGAATAAGTGCGCTAAGGAATAAGGGTCTATTCCTATTTCTTTGTAAGGGTTGTATTCGCTTACGCTTGTTCCGCTGACGAATATAGGGATTATTCCTTCAAATCTTTCTCTCTCTTCAAGAAGAACCTGCGAGACAAGATTATCTCTTTGCCTGAATTTCTCCATTCTTTTTGCGTATTGTGATTCAGCCATGATGAACGCATGCTTTAGGCAGTCATGAATGGTTATTTCAGATTCTCTTTTCTGGCGCAGGCCTCCTTTTTTTAGTGTTTGCTCTAATGATTCAGCATCATAGATGTTTTTTTCTTTTAAAAAATCCTGAAATATATACAATAAGGAGTATGTTTGCTTTATTATGAAAATATTGTCTATTTCCGCCATAATAGAGATTAGAATTGCATAATGTTTTTAAGAATTGTTGGTTTGCGTTATCTAAGAAATGGCTGAAAGATTTGTTACTTTTTTTGAGCGAGATTTAAGTCTTGAAGGCAGATTAGGCTCTATTTTTGAGGTATATTCCTGGAAATGGGATGGTGTTGTATCTGACCCAGAGATCAGAAAGGTTAGCATTCCTCATGTTCTTCCCTCTAAGTTCAGGAAGCATTCAGATCATTCTGTTAAGAAATTGCAAGAAGCTGTTGATTTGTACATAACTAATTTGAAAGAAAAGTACAGTAAAAAGGTTTCTTATCTTTCTGAGGAGTTAAAGAAAAAAAGAAAAGGGACTAAAGCCAGAAAACAACTTGAGGAAAAAAAGGGCTTGATTCAGTCTTTTTTGGATAATATTCATGACTTAATTTATTTGAAGGGCCCTTTTGGGAGTTTCAGGTATCCTGTTTATCATCTTGTAACTCCTCCACTGAATAAGGAGGATCGTGAGCCTCTTAAAGATTTTTTTGTGATAGATTATAGTGTTGCTTCTCAGGCTGCTTT
>CAYPUD010000041.1:0-8087 GCA_964413955.1 uncultured Methanosarcinales archaeon | reverse complement strand
TGGAATTCCTTTTACTTTGTCCTGAAACATCCCCTCTTTCATAAAGAAAAGAAGCTGGTTTATCTATAAAAAACTTCTGTCGGTAAAGGTTTTCTTTTATTTTTATAATCACTGCAACTATCTCTGCCGCAATGTTTAAAAAAAACAAACTTATTTAGCTGAATATGTTCCCTAAAGTAAAAGAGGATATTATCGCTGTCCTGAAAAGAGCGATTCCTGCCCTGAAAAAAGAGGATTTTTCTGAGTTGTCAAGCTTAAGCAACAGGACTATCCATGACGCAAGTGTTTTTCAGGATCATGATTCAATCGCAATGGGTGTGTTGATGCATTCTTTGTCTAAGTTCTGTAAATCTCTTAAGGAAAAAGAAATGCCTATTCCTTCTGAAGTGTCTCTTTCTCTTGAGGACGCTCTGAATTTCCTGAAAAAAGACAACATTAAGCTCTTTGAGAAATCGATCAAGGGCATATTCAGGCTGATGAGGCGCTTTGATAAGAAGATCAATATCTATTTAGAAGAAGCTATCAAGAGGACAAGGATCAAGAAAGCAAGCTGGATGCACGCGCACGGAATCAGTATTCCCAGAACTGCTGAGCTTCTAGGAATCTCTCAATGGGATTTGAGGAATTATGTTGGCGTGACTAAATTCCCTGAAAAGAATCTTGGAGGCCTTAATATCATAAAAAGATTGGATGTTGCAAGGAGGCTGTTCAGATGAAGACCTTGATCTTTGATTCTGGTCCGATAATATCTCTCGCTTTGAGCAATCTTTTGTGGATCCTGCCAGAGTTAAAGAAGAGGTTTAAGGGAAGATTCATCATACCTGCTGGCGTTAGGAATGAGCTGATTGACGTTCCTCTTAAAGGCAAAAAATTCAGGCTGGAAGCCATTCAATTATTGAACCTTATCGAAAAAAAAGTTCTTGAAGTTGTTGATGACAAGAAAGTCACAGAGAAAGCCAAACAATTAGTTGATGAAGCCAACAGGATCTTCAAAGGGTTTCATCATAACATCAGGATCATCCAGACTGGTGAAATGGAAGCTATGGCGATGGCAGAGCTTTACAATGCTGATGGAGTTGTTGTTGATGAGCGGATCACAAGGACCTTGATTGAGCACCCTTATGGCCTGCGAAAGCATATGGAAAGAAAACTGCACACCAGACTCTCTGTGGACAAGCGATTGCTTGAAAAATTGAGTGATGAGCTTGATGATGTGTATATCATAAGAAGCACTGAACTTGTCGCTGTCGCATTTGAACTGGGCATTCTGGATAAGTACTTGCTATCCAAAAGGGTGTCACGAAAAGACATCTTAGAATCTGCTCTGTGGGCAGTCAAGCTCAGGGGATGCTCTGTCTCTGAGGACGAGATTGACAAGATCGTTAAGGAAGAGATCTGATAGCTGGGTTTTCGTTCCAGCAAAGCATCTTATGCTCTTTTTCTGCGATTCTCACTGCTTGTCATGTACTGTTCCTAATTCTCTTGTTATTATAACATTTAAGTCCTGAATTATGTAATCTGCGTTCTCGCATTCTTCTATTCTCTTGCTGAATAGGTATGTTGTTGATCCAAGCTCTCTGCCTGCTTTCATATCACTAGGATGATCTCCGATAAATATTGTTTTTTCAAACAATCCTAAGTCAAAATTTTTCCTTACTGCATCTGCTTTTGAGAACTCTCCATTTCCGCTGTACTTAAAGCCGCCCACCCCGATTATCTGCTGAAAGTAGTTTTCCAGCCTGACCAGGCTCACAAACTTTTCAATTACTTCTTGTGATGCATTTGACACTACAATATTTTGATGCCCTCTTTCTATGATTTCACTTAACACTTTTTCTGAGCTGTCTTGAGCTTGGATATTCTTTTTTGCATACTTGAACGTGTTTTCTTTGAGGTACGGAAGGATGTTGCTCCTAAAATAGTTTTCCTCAAGCTCGGGATTGAACCAATGCACAATATCAAATATCTTCATGCCATAGACTTGCATCATCTCATCAAAAGTAAAATCTTGATTCAGGCCAAATCTCTGAGAGCAATCTTTTAACAAGTCATAGAATACTTTATCGTTCCCTTTCTCCAGCACCCCATGAAAATCCCAGATGAATAATTTTTTTTGACTCATTTTTTTCACTTTCCAGACAGGATTCGCTGCTTGTTTAATATACTTTTCCTCAGGTTTGTTTGAGTGAAAAAAAATTTACTGAAAGTTTATAGCCAGACTAACCAAACATTTAAATATGTATTTTCTTTGATATTCTTAAAAAAGGTGATTTTCATGAAAAAATATACTCCAGAAAAAGAAGAATATGAGCTGCTTCCGCATAAGGAGGTTGAAGAGCTGAAAGAAGAGCTTAGGAAACTAAAAGAATTTGAGCTTACCCCCACTAAGAAATTAGAGGTTTCTGTGATTGAGCTGAATAAGAAGCTGGACAGGCTGATTGATATTTTTGAGAAGGCTTCTGTTGACCTTAAGGAAGAAGAAGGTGGCTTGACATTCAAAGAGAGGATAAGGCCTGTTGTTGATAAGATGAACAAGATCCTTGAGCAGAATGCTGAGATAGCTTCAGGGATTCTTGCTATTGCTGATCTCTTGAAAGGAAAAGTTGAGCCAGAAGATAGTCTTAAGGGGTTAGTGCCCCCACCAAAACCCCCTCAGCCTCAGAGTAACTTCAGTAATCCTCCTGCGCCTTTTCCTCCGCCTCATAACTTGCAGAGGGGTCAGCTTCCTCCTGCTAGGCCTTTGCCTCCTCCTGGCGTGAACATAAGAATGCCTGTGCAACCACAACCTAATGCCGCTCCGCAAGCGCAGGGGTTGCCTCCGCCACCGCCGCCTAAGAAAAGGACTTTTGGGTTGTAGAACATGCCTGAAGGATTTGATCTTCGCAAGGCTCGCATTTTTCTGTATTACCTTAACAGGGCTTCTAAAGAAAAAAATGCAGCCAAAGAGGCTGAGATGGTTTCTGTAAGCAGCAGGATAAAGAGCCTTGCTAACAGGCTGGATAATTTTATCAAGTCTCAGGAAGATAAGAGGTTTAAGGCCCTTGACAGGAAAGAAATCAAGTCAGAGCTTAAGAAAGATTTGGCTAAAGTCAAGAGGTTATTGATTCAGGCTAAGAAAGAAGGAACAGACCCTGAAAGGCTTTTTTCTTTGGTTGAAAGAGCTGGCAGATTGAAAGATAAGATTGAGAAGATTTGATCAGCTCTTGCTTAATTGATATTTCATCACTTACAACAAATTCTTGTTGAATCAGTCTCTTAAGAAAAAGGAAAAAAATAAAATTAAAGGTCTTTTCCCATCACGGTCCTTCTATTGTTTGCAGCAGCTCTTTCACATGCTGCCTTGACAAGTTCCTGGACCTTTTTATCTAAAGCTTCAGCAAAATCACCAGAAACATTCAAGTCTCCTGTGAATTCTTTTATCTTTGCCTTTACTACTAACATCTATTCCACCTCCTTAGTATATTTTAGCTTTACAGGCTCTCTATATAAAAAACTTTTGCAAAAAAAGGCTTACGAAACCCTTGCCAATATTCTCTGTCCAAGCCCTTTGGTGAATTCTGCTTGCAATCAAGTGTGCTCTTTCAGGGTCTTTTTTTTGTTTGATTTTGTGTTTGATTAAGAGTATTTTCTTTAGTTAAATTCTAGTGAGCCTGCTTGGCTCAGGTCTGATAGTGTTGTTGTTTTTCTCTGCTTCAGAAATTTCTGTTGAATTTTTCTTAATCTCTTTTCTGCCAGACAGATTATCTCTTTCAAGCAAAATCTGCTATCTACTCTGCGGCTTTTTTTCTTCAGAAAAAACTTTTTTTCTCTCAAAACTTGCCAACAACTCTGCGATCTCTCATTCAAAGAAAAACTTCAACAACTATCAGTTCGCGCGCAAGCAGCGCGCCTAATTTTCAGCCCAAGAGTTTTTTACTATTATATCTCACATTTTTGCAGCGCGCCTCTTGTTTAACTTAAGAGTCTTTTACTGCTGAATCTCACATTGTCTCGCGCGCCTAAATTTCAACTCAAGAGTTCCCCGCTTCTGCAGTTACTAATCACATTGTCTCGCGTGCCTCTTGTTATTTTCATCTGTGTGCAAACCAGAATTTGTATACTTCATCTTCTTTTGCGTCAAGCCTGCAGAATCCGAATCTTTCGAATTGTATTATGTCTCCTATTTTCAGGTTTTTTATTCCTTCTTCTGCAACTCCTTTTTTGATTGTCTTATCTGGCATTAAAACCTCTACAGGAATGTTCTTATCATTATTTGGCAGCCAGTGAAGTATTCTTGTTCCTTCTTCCCTGTATTTCTCATATTCTTCTGAATCAAATATATACTCACCATTTTCTCTTACAAAGTTTATACAGTCCATCAGCCTGCATAGATTATTGTTCTGGATCTCTTTCTCATCATCCTTTGTCATTAAGACATGTCCATTGAATTCAAGTTCTCTCATGCCTCTCTCTAAGTAATCAGGGTGTTTGCTTATTTTTACGATCTTCTCAGGAGCATCTTTTATCTCTTTCGCCACTGGGTCCCATACAAAGAAGTATCTGTCTGCTTTTGGCTCTATTAAGTCTCGGTTGTGCGCATTCAGCATCTTGAAGAATTCGTCAATGCTTACTTTCTTGTCACTCATCCCTAACCCAATATCTATTGCAAACCTTACAAATGCTTCTGGTTGGTAGCCTCTTCTTTTTAATGCCCTGATTGTTTGTAATCGTATATCATCCCAGTCATCGTATTCTCCATACTCTATTGCCTTTCTCAGTTCAGTAGTGCTTAATTTTGCTCCAATAAAGTTTATCATGCCAAAGTATAGATCAATTGGTGGTTTCCAACCAAAGAACTCACAAATCTGAGCTTGTTTTCTTGCATTATCCATGTGGTCTTTTCCTCTGATTGTGTGAGTCACACCTAAGTCATGATCATCGCAAGCAACAGCAAAGTTCATCAAAGGCCAAACCCTAAATTCAGTCCCTTGTTTTGGGTGCTTGTGCTCATTGATCCTGAAAGCAGTCCAGTCCCTCATCGCTGGATTTGGATGTTCAAGGTCTGTCTTAATCCTAAGCACAGCATCTCCTGGCTTGTATTCAAGAAACATCTTGTCCCATCTTCTCTGCTGTTCTTCTTTACTCAACTCTCTGCAAGGGCATGCTTCTTTTTGTGAGATCCATTTCCTGACTCTTTCTGGATCACAAGTGCATACATAAGCTTTCCCTTTGAGGACAAGTTTTTCTGCGTAATCATAATAACTCTTTAGCCTGTCGCTCTGGCACACAACCTCGCTTATATTTCCTTGCGTGAGCCATTGCGCGTCTTTCTCTATCATCTCATAAGCAGGAGGGTAGATGTTCTCTGGATTTGTGTCATCTATCCTTAATATCAGTTTGCCTTTGTATTTTCTTGCGTATTCTGAATTTATTGATAAAACAAACGCATGCCCTATGTGTAAAGGCCCTGAAGGGCTTGGAGCCATCCTTAAGACAACTCCCCCTTCTCTTGCATCCTTTAGGTCTTTTAATTTCTTCTCCTCAACGATCTTTTTCTCTTCCAGCAGTTCAGGAGCTATTTCTTTGAGTTTTTCTATCTGCAAATCAATATTTAAAGAATTTACTTCAGCGACTGTTTCCTGCACTTTTGGTGATATCTCTTTTAGTTTTGGCTTCAGTTCAGGCAGTTCGCTTAACAGTTTTCCGATGACTGCTCCAGGGCTTGCTTTGCCTTCGTGCTTCCTTGCATTATCTAATGCCCATTTCAAAATGACTTCATCAACTTCCTTTTTTGCCATAAATCTCAGGAAAATGTTTGTTTGTTTAAATTATTTTTGACTTTATACTAGGTTGCTGTGGATGATCATTTTTAGTTAAACTAAGAAAAGACAAGATCAAACCCAATTATGTTCTCTCTTTTGAAAGATTTAATGTGGAAAAATTAGATTATTTCCAATTATCCAGTTCTTACACACAAAAGCAGCTTGTCACAGTCCCTGCAGCTCGATGGATAGTTAATGACCTTTTTCTGGACTGTTGTGAAAGAAAATTCAAAAGAAAAAAAGAAATAGCTCTGCCAGACATATTAAAAGAAATCTTAAGAAAAGATCATAAAGTAATTGGCCTTAATCTAAATAAACTTGGAGATTCTTTTGATTTAGGAACTTGGGAAAGTTATTATACAACCTTAGCCAATTTTTATTTTTCAGACCCAAATCAGAATCGTTAGTCTTTATTTAGAACCTTCTTCAATTCTTCAAAGACCATTTTATTATGCTTTGCAATTTTTAGATTTTTGATTTCATCTAAGAAAAACCAATTCATATCCTTTCCTTCTTTTTGAATTAACTTTGTTTTGTCAGACCAATGTTCAACAAAATAAAATTTAGTTCCATAGCTCAAATCATTTTTATAATTTAATTTAAAGACTAATTTTGGATCTCTTAAATTAATTGAAAGTTCTTCTTTTATTTCCCTTTTAACTGCTTCAACCGGTGTTTCATTGGGTTTTATTCCTCCTCCAAAAAACCCCCAGTAACCAGGAAATCTGGGAGCTTTTTCGTCACGAAGTTGTAAAATAATCCTTCCTTCATTATCGACTAGAACGATTAGAGCTACATCCCTCTTTCTAATAACCCTCATTTCTTCCAGCAGTTCAGGAGCAATATCCTGCAATTTTTCTATCTGCAAATCAATATTTAAAGAATTCACTTCAGCGACAATTTCCTGAACTTTTGGCGAGATTTCTTTCAGCCTTGACTTTAATTCAGGACTCTCGCTTAAAATTTTTCCAATGACTGCTCCAGGATTAGCTTTTCCTTCATGCTTTCTTGCATTATCCAATGCCCATTTTAAAATAATCTCATCAACTTCTTTTTTGGTCATAAAAAGAAAGAAAAAACTAATTGTTTAAATTATTTTTGACTTTATGATAAAAGTTTTTAAAAAAAATGATAATATATTAACATTATGAAGCACAAGATAAGCATAGGTGTATTGGTTTTTAAGGATAACAAATTATTATTGGTTAAACATGTTCATCCTGAGACTGGTTTCACTTGGTGGGTTCCGCCTGGTGGAGGTGTTAAAGGCTCTGAGTCAATAACTGATGCTGCAAAAAGAGAAGTTTTTGAGGAGTGTGGTCTAAAGGTTGAAGTTGGCAGGCCTGTTTTGATGAGGCAGTTGATCTACAGAGCTCAAGACCAAAATGTTCTGACAATATATTTCTTAACAAATGAAGTTAGTGGGGAGATAACCACTAAAAATATTCAGGGGCTTGGAAGTGTGGATGAGCAATACATAAAAGAAATAAGGCTCTTTTCTAAAGATGAAATTAAGGATATTAAAGTATTCCCAGAATATTTACAAGAAGATGCTTTTTGGGATGATGTTGAAAACAACTTTCCAAGATTCAGATTTTTAGGGACTGTTTTTGACGAGGGTTGATTTTTTTGTCTTCATGATCATATCAAAAGAAGTATCTGTTTTTATAGCTATGATTAAAAATAACTTTTAGTACGATTCTTCTAGAAGTTTCTTTTGGAAGCTTATGTAGAAATTTCTTAACTTTAGGATTCCAAATAACAGAATAAGCCATCTTTACAAAAACTCTTTTTCCATCTCTTCTTGACTAGCGTATTCTTCTTTAGGAGTGGCTCTAGCTTTTTTTAATTCTTTTTTGGCTTCGTCACTAAGTTCAAAATCTTCTGCAATTACTTTTTTTACAAACTCCATATCTTTCTGAAGATGCATTATGTCTTCATGTATTTTTTCAAGTGATACAGTTCCAATTTTTAATCATAGTATTGCAATATAAATATATATTTAAACCCATCGTTTTTAAGTTTTAAAAACATTTATAATCTATTTGTTATGCTAAAATAATATGACATTATATTTTATTACAGGAAATAAAAACAAATTTGCGGAAGTCAGCGCAATTCTTCCAGGCGTTAAACAGCTCGATATTGATCTGCCTGAAATTCAGGATATTGATGCTAAAGAAATCATCAAGGCAAAACTTTTAGAGGCGTTGAATTATAAACAAGCCGCGTTTATTGTTGAGGATACTTCTTTATATTTTGATTGCCTTAATGGTTTGCCAGGTC
>CAYPUD010000040.1:0-8268 GCA_964413955.1 uncultured Methanosarcinales archaeon | reverse complement strand
AAATTCTGCCTGATAAACTCTGTGGCGTAACTGCCTTTAGAAAGAAAAAACTCAAGCAAGACCTTCTTCATACCAGGATTTAATTCATCATCCTCTAACTCAGGAACAACAAGATCTTCTGCTTTAGCCCAGACACGCCTAGAAGAACCCTCAGAACTGATATCAGGAATCTGCTTAACAATAAAATCTCTTGGAGAAACACCCTCTGCCTCAAGAACTTTTTTGGAGAATTTGTCAACAACAGAACCAAAACCAACAACAGGAAGCTCAACATCAAAAGAAACATCAGGATGCTCAACAAGAAACAACCTCACAGCATTGTTCCAGATCAAGGACTGAAACGCATGAACATAAAACAAAAGAACCTTCTTAGGAAGAGACCTCAAAGCAGAAACAAAATTATTATCCTTACATGGAAGGTTCAACAAACGAACAGCCTCCCTGAAATTTTTCTTGACAAGAGCCCTGCCAATACGCGCATTATTATCAGAAAACCTCTGCTCACCAAAAAAATTAACAAAATTCTCCTTAATGACTGGAAGCTCCTCAAGATTCCTCACAACAATCCTGAAACCATTCCCATCCAACAAACCCAAAGAAACAGGCCTATCCAAAGTGCCAGCAAAAACAAACTCAACACCCTCAAACTCAACCTTGTGAAGAGAATGACCCTTCACAGAAATCAACTGCTTTGTAACAGCCTTCTTATCCTTATTGCCTGCCCAAGAAAAAAGTGACAAAGGCAAAGAATTAGCCCTTGCAGCCAACTGAAGAGCAGAAAGAGTATTAAAATCCCTCTTCTTAAGCCAGTAACAAAAAAAATTACCAGGCACAAACTCTACTTCAGAGACCTCCTCAACAACAAAATCCTCAGGAACCTGCTTAATAACATACATAAATTCCACTAAAAAAAGAAAAGGTTAAAAAAGTTACCAAGAAAAAAAGATGATGAAACAACAAAAAGCACCCGTAGCTCAGCTTGGATAGAGCACTTGCCTCCTAAGCAAGGGGTCGGGGGTTCGAATCCCCTCGGGTGCGCTTTACAACAAAAGATTTAATAAGTAGAAAGAACTTATAAGAAATATGGCAAAAAAAGAGGAAATAAACGAAAGCACACCAATCCCAAACATAGGAGAAAAACAAGGAAGCTGGTATTTTCCGCTAATACTGATATTCACGACACTATGCACTGCAGCAATAGTATTACTTATCAGCGCAGTAATAGATGTACTTCAACTAAGTACAGGACCGACAACATTATTGGTCATAATCATAGCAGCAATACTCGCATTATATGTCATCTCAGACATAATAATATTCACAGAATGGAGCAAGAACACAAAAGCAATAACAGACCAAGAAATCGCAAAATCACAAATACTATTTCTTGAAGCGTACAAGAAAGCAAGAGAACTAAAGCCAGGACAAGCACTATACGACACAAAAGAATGGCTGCACGACCTGACAACAACACTAAGAAAAAACAAGCCAGAGAAACAAACAGAAAAAAACAAACAATAAAACTTTTTAGTTAAACAAGAGGCGTCCTGTAAAACATTTTGAGTAGGATTAGGAGACTCTTTAGTTAAAAAAATAGGCACGCGACACAAGGTTATGAAAAGCAATAAAAGACTCTTGAGTTAGACAATAGGCGCGCTGTTTGCGCGCAACTGATAAGAGTGGTTGTTTTTTTCTGAAAGAGAATTGCTGATTTGATAGCGGTTTTTTAGGGAAAGAAAGGAATCCTAAAACCAGCAACGATTACAGAAAGAAAAGAATCTCAGAACTATTGATATTCAGAATGTTTTTCTCTCTGAAAGGGTCATAATCACATAGCAGTTGGCTGATCCCATTAACATAATTTAAACGACCAAAAAGATCCAAGAACTCCCTAAGCAAGAAAAAAACTACCACTTCCTCTTAGACCTGAACAACTCCTTCCGCACACTATCAAGCCAATTGCCTGCAGTGAAATAAGGCATGACAATAAAATAAGAAATAGCAGGAACAATAGACTTACTAATCTTCTCCTTAAAGAACTTATGAGCAAAAACAACCAAAGCAACAGTCAAAAAAAACGCAAAAACAATAGGAACATAAACCTGAAAGTCCTTAGCCAACAACAACTCCCTCAAACTCGGCAGATTAAGGAAATTCTCAGCAAAATAATTAGGAATAGTCAAACTCCTGCTGATGAAATTAAACAAACTCTTAATAAGATTGACAGAAATCAAAGAAAAATAAGCAATACTCAAAGTTATAGCAATAACATTAACAGGAAGCTGAAACATACCAAAAATACCCTGCCTTGAAGAGAAAAACAACCTGCGATACTTCCAATGATTAAACAAATAACCCCTATACCACCTAATCCTCTGACGCCAAAGCTTCCTGACAGAAGAAGGAGCGACAGTAAAACCAACAGCATCATGAGCCATAACAACCCTAAAACCATTATCCTTCAACCTCAAAGCAATCTCCAAATCCTCAGTGATATTATTCCTGTCAGAATCAAAACCACCAAGCTTCTTTATCAAAGAAGTCCTAAAGACACTAAAAGCGCCATGTGTGATTGCCAAAGTCCCAAAATTGTGCATGACCTTCCTCAACAAATTCGCAAGAATATACTCAAAATGCTGCATCCTCTGAAGAAGATTCTTAGGAGAATCAACAACAACCCTGCTGATGACCGCACCGATATGTTCATCAGAAAAATAACCAACTGCCTTTTTCAAAGCATCAGGCCTGACCCTTGAGTCAGCATCCATAACAACAAACAACCTGGAGCGAACCTTATCAAGAGCCTTGTTAATCGCAGCACCCTTACCAGAATTCCTGTCAGATATCAAAGAAACATCAAGAGAGTGATCTGATTGAATAAAACCCTTAACAATAGACATGGTCCTGTCAGAACTCCCATCATCAGAAACAATAACCTTAAGCTTATCCTTAGGATAATCAACATCCCTCAAAGAAACCAAAGTCTTTAGGATAGTCTTTTCTTCATTAAAAACAGGAACAATAACAGTCAAATCAGGTAAATCAGAAGTATGTAACTCTTTCTCAACATCATCACCTACAAGAAAATGAAGCCAAATAATCGTCAGCCAAATCCCTAAGAAACTAACGCCAACCAATAGATACTCTAACATAACTTATACAACAAATAAATTCTTTTTAAATTTTACGTTAGTTTTAAATAAATAACCATTCAGGAGTGCAAATATGCTCAGAGACAAAGGAATCGGCTGGATAACAATAATATCAATAATGATCTATATAGTAATAATAACAATAGGACAAATAATAGGAACAACCGCATTCACAGCAGACTGCATAATATTTGTCATCCTTACACTATTCTATTACTGGACATATGAAAAATGGAACATGACACCAATAATATTTTTGCTTCTGGAAATAGGACATATAACACATGCACTAGGAACTTTCGGATGGTACAACATCTCACCAATACCAATAAGATGGGAAAGAATAACACACTTCATTGGAGCAATGCCATTCGCAATGCTATTCTTCAATTATTTTAAACACAAATGGGATAACAAAATCCTAACACGCAAAAACCTCGTTCTAGCGTTAATAGTCTTTTTCGCAGCACTAGGAGTGGGACAGATAGTTGAAGCAAGCGAATTCTGGGGATTCCAAGCATTCGGAAGGGGAGAAGGCGCATTCATGTTCGGGCATGGAGATGGAATAATAACTCCAGAAGGAAAAGAAATCCTTGATGTTTACGGAGGGGGATGGATAAATTCAGGATGGGACGTAACAGTGAACACAATCGGAGTGATATTCGGAATATTATTGATGAGCATAGGACAATGGCTCTTTAGAAAGAAAAAAGAAGAAATAGATTTATATGAACTGGAAAAACTCTATCTACAAGACAAGAAAGGATACTCACAAAAATTCTAGTCAAGAAACCAACTTTTTCAAAAACTTAACAACCTTCTCACCAGAAGCCTTACCCCTAAGCTCCTTCATCACCAAACCCATCAAAGCATTAAAAGGAACACCCTTGTTCTTATCCACAATCTGCTTAACGATCCTCTCAACTTCTGAATCAGATAACAACAAAAACTTACTGATAACATCCTTAACAGGCTTGTTCTGCCTGAAAATATCAACAACACTAGATTTATCAACCTTCCCTTCAGCAATATTACTGAACAAAACATCAAAATCATCCTCTGTCGGAGAAATTTCAACCTTAAACTCTCTCCTCACAACCCTCTCAATAGTCGCCAGAGTCTCAGCAATAAAAGAAGGCTTCAACTTCGGAAAAGACTTAACAAACCTATCAAAAATACCTGCACGAGGAGACTTAGCAATAAGCTCAGCCAAATCCTTACTCAAACCAAGCTTAACAAAACGAACAACCTTATCCTCAATAAGCTCAGGAACCTCAACAGACTCAAACCACTCCTCAGAAATCCTGATCGGAGGAACATCAGTCTCAGGATACAACCTCGCAGAACCAGGCATAGGCCTAAGATAAGTTGAAGTGCCATCAGGATTAGCATCACGAACCTCATTAGGAACACCAACCAAACACTCATTAGCCCTCTCAATAACAGCAAGAAGCGCAACCTTAGCCTTCTCCTCCTCATCAGCGCAAAGGACAAAAGCATCCTTATCTGAACACTTGAAAAAATCCTTCACAGCAGCAACCTCCTTATCACTAATACCATAAGCAGGAAGCTCATCAGAATGAAAAATACCGCCCACACCAGCCTTCACCTTAGCCCTATTAGAAAACTCAGTGCCTAACCGCTTATTCGGCTGCAATTCCCTGCCAAGCAAACCAGCAAAACCAGAAAGCTTAATCGCAAGAACCTTCTTACCCTGCGACAACGCAGACTTCACAATCTTACCATCACACTCCCTGAACAAATCAGAAACATCAACAATAACAGGCTGGCTCTTCCTAACCTTCCGCAACTTCAACTCAGCCTTAATATCCAATAAATTACTCTGCCTCAAAGCCTCAAGCTCAACCAAAGACTTAACAAGCTTCAAATCCTGCGCGCCCTTAATCTCAACCCTCGCACCACCCTCAACACTAACATTAATATCCTGACGGATAGTGCCAATACCCCTCTTACACTTACCAGTGGATCTCAACAACAAACCAATCTTCTCAACAACCTCTGCACAATGCTCAGCACTATGAATATCAGGACCAGTGGAAATCTCAAACAAAGGAATACCCAAACGATCCAGACGATAAACAACCTCATCAGAAGACCTTTTAATAGTCCTGGCACTATCCTCTTCAACAAAAATAGTCGGAATAGAAACCACACCCTTACTAGTCTTAAGAGAGCCATTCAAACCGACCAAAGCAGTCCTCTGAAAACCAGTCGTGTTGCTGCCATCAACAACAGCCTTTCTCATGACCTGAACCTCATCAACAACAGTCGCATCAAGCAACTTACAGACCTGCAAAGCAGTATTCAACACATCCTCGTTTAACTCATTAGGAGGAGCCTCGTCAAGATCAACCAAACAAACATTCTCATCAAAACACTCATAAATGAACTTCTTACCAATCCTAGCTTCCTGAGCAGCAGCAACATCAACCTCACCAGTCTCACCAACAACAGCCCTAAGCTTACGCTCAACAACATAATCAGGCTTACCATCCTTGATTATCGTAGGACAATTACAAAAAAGCTTCCTGCCCTCCAACTGCTGATGAATCTCAACACCACAAGTGATCTTCAACTCCTTTCCCATATAACCTCACCTTTCTTCAAGACCCTCTTGATGCGATGCAAAGGAATGCTTGAACCATCAATAATCATAAAATTTCCCTCAAGCCCCTCAACATCTGAAAACCTGATTTCCCTCTCATTATCAAAATCCCTAAACACCAAAACATACTCATCAGGATCCTCACTTGGATCAAACCTGACCTTATTGATCAATTCCTTGATAGGCAACATTTTTCCCACTTCACACCATAAAAACACCAGGAACCTCCCTCTCTGAAACCTCACCACGCAAATCTTTTTGCATTAATTCTTTGATTTTATTCAAATCCTTCGTCTTAGCCAAGACATACATCAACTTAGTGTAAGCAACCTCAGGCAGCATATCCTTCACAAAAATCGCTTTAGCATCCATCGAAAGCTTCCTAAGATTGGAATAAACAAAAGGATGTGTTGAACCGTACAAAGTCTGAGAAGTTATAATTACAGGGATACCTTTTTTCACTGCCTTCTTGATCTCAGGAACCAAAGAGAACCCATTAGCAGTTGGAACATGACCTAAAGCAGTGGCGGCAATCACAACACCATGAACATCCTTAAGATCAAGCTTGTTGGGCATGCCAGGATAAGCATAAACCAGCCTAACATTAACGTCCAGACCCGCAACAGACAACCTCTTTTCCTGCCCTCTGAAAACATCCTTTGATAAGACATCAATCCTGCCATCAGGAAAAACCCTAGCAAAAGCTGCTGAGTTAATTGGCCTAAAAGTGTCCCTTCTGGAAGTGTGCATCTTCCTGACATTAACACCATTGATCAACAAACAAAAATCATCACTAATAGTTCCATGCAAACAAGCAAAGACCTTACCAACCTTAATCTTAGAAGCAGCAGCAACAGAACAAACCAAATTCATAAACGCATCACTAGAACCGCGATCAATACTCCTCTGAGCGCCAGTCACAACAACGGGCTTACCCAAATTTTCCAACAAAAAAGAAAGAGCAGAACTAGTAAAATGCAAAGTATCAGTGCCATGCGTTAAAACAACACCATCACAACCAGCCAACTCCTTCTTGATCTCCTTGGCCATCTTTAACCAATCCTTTGGTAGAACATCCTCAGACATAACAGACAAAATCTTCCTGGCCTTAATATTAGCAAAATCAGAAAGCTCAGGACACATAGCAACAAAATCCTTCGCAGAATAATCCGCATAAACAGCACCGGTGGTATAATCAATCCTGCTGCTTATCGTGCCACCAGTGCTAAGGATAGCAACAGTCGGCAACTCAGGGTTATGCTTAACCTCTTCAACAGGCTTAGGCTTAGAAGGCTTAGACTCCTCAACCAACTCAACCTTCTTAACATGCTTCTTATCAAAGCCAACATTATAACCATTCTTAATCTTAATGACAATCACATCATCTGACAGAAGCTCAGGCCTAGGCATAAGCACACCAGTAAACTCTCCTTTAGTCGACTTAATCCTAACTTTATCACCAGGTTTTGGCATGAAATAAACAGAAAATAAAGGAATATAAAAAGGCTTTGATTAAATAGCTCTGCTCAAACCCCTAATATGCTCAACAAACTTCCGGAACTGATCCTTCTCCTCACCAGACAAATCAAACTCAATTATCTCTTCAACACCACTTTTACCAAGCTTGATCGGAACACCAACAAAAAGACCATTCACACCATACTCCCCCTCTAAAAGAACAGTGCAAGGAAGAACCCTTTTCTTGTCGTTAATGATACAATCAACCATCTCAGAGAGGGCGGCAGCAGGAGCAAAACAAGTGCTCTCATTCTTCAACAAAGAAACAATCTCTCCACCAGCATTCCTGACCCTCTCAGCAACAACCCCCAAATCATCCTTAGAAAGAATATCAACAACAGGCACGCCATTGACACTGCACTTACTCAGGACAGGAACCATCAAATCACCATGATCACCAATAACAAAAGCATCCACATCAGAAACAGAAACATCCAACTTCTCAGCAATAAAACACCGCAACCTCGAGGAATCAAGAACGCCAGCCATGCCAATGACCCGCTCTTTAGGAAACGAACTGAGCCTGAAAGCAAGCTGAGCCATCGCAGACAAAGGATTGGTGACAATAATCAAAATGCAATCAGGAGAATGCTTAATAACTTCAGGGATGACTGAATTGAGAATCTTTGCATTAGTCTGAACCAAATCATCACGAGCCATACCAGGCTTTCTAGGCAAGCCAGCAGTCACGACAACAACAACAGAATCTTTTAAATCGGCAAAACCATTAGTTCCAAGAATCTTTGAGTCTGAATCAAGGAGAGGCATCGATTCAAGAATATCCAACGCCCTGCCTTGAGGAAGACCCTCAACAATGTCCACAAGAACAATGTCTGCTAAGTTCTTTGCAGCAAGATTATAAGCCAACTGAGAACCGACAGCACCAGCACCCACAATAGTCACTTTAGGCATTTTAGTCAACCAAAATAACTAGGCATCTCATTCTTCATCTGCTTCGCCCTTGCCTTAGAG
>CAYPUD010000039.1:0-8364 GCA_964413955.1 uncultured Methanosarcinales archaeon | reverse complement strand
CAATAGCGCCACAGAGGCGCACTAGAATACAACACAGGAAAATGCACCAAAACCAAACTCAAAGCCAGATACTAAACATAACCTCTGGGCGCACAAGAATTCAACAAAAGAAATGCTTCTGAACTGAGTAAGCAATCAAGCGCAAAAAACATTATCAAAACGCACTAATTTTTAACCAAAGAAAATACAACAGAGTCACGCACCCTGAGCAAGAAATTAATGACAATGTTCAGACACACTAAAGTTGACTTTACCCTCCAAAAACAAAATTCTTAAATAAAACAACAACACAGACATCAAAAATGGCAATAAAAAACCAAATAAAAACAGTAATCCTGTTAGGATTGCTCACAGCGTTGCTGCTCTGGGTAGGGCACCTTGTGGGTGGTGCAAGAGGACTAACAATAGGGCTGGCATTCGCAATAATCATGAACTTCGGATCATATTGGTTCTCAGACAAAATCGTACTGGCAATATACAAAGCAAAGAAAGCAAACAAAAAAGAATACCCAGAACTTCACAAAATAATAGAAGAGCTATCAAAACAAGCGAAAATACCTAAACCAGAAATATACATCATACCAACACAAACCGCAAACGCATTCGCAACAGGAAGATCACCAAAACACGCAGCAATAGCAGTCACACAAGGCATACTAAAAATTCTGGACAAAGACGAACTAAAAGGAGTTCTAGGGCATGAGATGAGCCATATAGTTAACAGAGACACACTCATAACAACAATAGCAGCCACAATCGCAGGAGTGATATCTTATGTAGCATTCATGGCAAGATGGGCAGCGATATTCGGCGGAGGAAGAGACCGTGAAGGAGCAGGAAACATAATAAGCCTCCTAGTCCTGGCGATAATAACACCACTAATCGCGACCATGCTGCAACTAGCGCTGAGCAGAAGCAGAGAATTCATGGCAGATGCAAAAGGAGCAAGACTAAGCAAACAACCACTAGCATTAGCAAGAGCATTACAGAAATTAGACCTGGCAGCAAAAATAGCGCCGATGAGAAAAGGGAATGCAGCAACAAGCAGCTTATTCATAGTCAACCCCTTCACAGCAAAAGGTATAGCAGCATTATTCTCAACACACCCAAGCACAGCAGAGAGAGTTGAAAGATTGAAAAGAATGAAGATTTGATTCTAAAAGTTCTCTAATCCTTCTGATACTTTTTTTCGATCAGATCTTTAATGTTTTGAACAGTCTTATCGCCAATACCTTTAACCTTCTTCAAATCGCCAGCTTCAGCAGTAAAGACAGCTTTGACACTACCAAACTCAGAAAGAAGCTCCTTAGCAAGCTGAGGACCAATCCCAGGAAGAGAACTGACAATAAACTCCTGCAATTCAGCAGCGCTCTGGGGCTTGGAAAAATGAATATTAAAATCAGAATCCTTCTTCTGCTCCCTAGAAGCCAAACTTATCAACATTGCAGCAGAATCTTCAGCATCCTTAGTCTGAAGAACAGGGATGCCAAAGCCAACAACCAACGACGCAAGCAACCCCCGAACAGCATTAGGATGAATATTCCTAACAGAATAAATATCTTCCTTGCCCTCAACAATAATAATCGGCTTCTCAAACTTCTGCTTCAATCTTCTGGCCTGATCAAAAATCCTGCCATCAATAATGCTTGAGACAAAATCCTTAACAGTCTTGAACTCAACACCACAGGAATGAGAAACAATAAAATCAGCACTATCAAGCATCTCAAGCTTAATATTAACACCCTTAGAAATCAAACTCTTCACAACACCAGAGCCCTTCTCACGATAATCAACAAGAATAAGAATATTCTTATTCAGTTCATCTAATTTCTTAGGCTCAGGCTTTTTCAAGGCAAAATGCCTCTTCAGATTGTAAAGAACATTATTCATATTCTTTTCCTTATATCTTGCAACATGACGATATGCCTCGTCCCGAGTATCTTTGGTGACAAGAACAAAAACATTGCCTTTATCATGCCTGCCAGTCCTACCTCTTCTCTGAATCGTGCGAATAGCGCTGGGGATGGGCTCAAAAAAAATAACATTATCAACAGAAGGAATATCCAAACCCTCCTCAGCAACACTTGTAGCGATAAGGCAATTAAATTCACCATCCCTGAACAGGTCAAGAACCTCTTTCTGCTCTTTCTGAGACAAACCAGTGCCATTCTTCTTAGCCTGGCCAACAAAAACCGCGCTTTTGCAATCAACAACAGAATCTAAAACATCCTTTATCTTAACAGCAGTATCACGGAACTGAGTAAAAATAATGATTTTGCCTGCAGAATTCTCACTAAAAAGCCTGTTAACGAGTTCCTTGACCTTATCAATCTTAGGATGCTCAATACCTTTCTTCAACAATTCAGATGAAAGATGAAACGCGCTCTTAAACAAAGGATCAGCGCACACATTCTTAACAGCCTTAACCTTTGAAGTGACCGCATCATTGAACAACCTATCAAAATAGGAAACAACAGCATTAAGACTCTGAGTCTCAATCAACTCCTGAGCATGCTGGATCTTAAAAACCTCTGCAAGGACACTCAAACCCCTAAAAACCTCCACACTACGTTCCCCCTTTGACATCAACACACGCAACCTCGCCTGCTGAGCAAGCAGATCCTTCTTAGTGACAACCCTGTTGATGCCTAACCTTTTCAACTGAGAATAACGTTCCTTAACGCATTGTTCCAACAACTTCTTGACCTTCTTCAACTCACCAGACAAGCTCACTTTAACCCAGTTCACATCAGTCTCTTGAACATAAGGCGCAACATCAGGATCGTCATCGGTTCGAACCTCAACAGACTCTATAAAAAGATTCTGACAGACATCTTCAATGGTGAGAATGTCGCTGCCAGGGGAGGCAGTAAGAGCAAGAATCCTGGGAAAATTCGCTTTTTTCATGAACTGCTTAGCGATAAAAACATAACTATAATTTCCCACGGCGCGATGAGCCTCATCAAAAATCATCAAACTGATGTTTGAAAGATCAACATTTCCGTTGATAATATCATTTTCCAGGCCTTGAGGGGTAGAGAAAATAATCCGCGCATACTTCCATAACATAGCTCTCTTCACAGGGGTGATCTCTCCAGTGAAAACCTGCAATTGAGACTCAGGCAAGTCAAGATGCTCAAGAAAAGTCTTCTTATGCTGCTCAACCAAAGGCTTAGTCGGCGCAAGAAACACAACCTTTGAATCAGGGTGAGTCTTCAGCCTTTGAACACTCAACAATAATGCAATACCTGTCTTGCCCAAGCCAGTGGGAAGAACAACTAAACTATTCTTCAAAGAACAAGTTCCAAGAATTGTTTCTTGATAAATGCGGGGAGTGAAGCCTTTAAGAGTTATTTCATTTGTTTTGGTCATAAAATAAAAATTCAAGTTCTGGCTTTAAAAGATTTACCCAAACAAATGTCTAGTGAGCGGTGCTTTAAAATTCCACACTGCTGATCCAACCCTTATAATGAACATAATAACCAATAACAACGCCAATAACAAAAACAACGACCATAAGCTGGGCATAACCAAAAAATTTGCCAAGTATGAAACCAATAACAACCCCCAAAGAAGAAATAAGCAAGCCAAACTTCAGACCCCGTCTTTGCCTGAACCACAACCTACCAAACAACAAACCAAACAAGAAAACAATAAACACCATTGTAGTTAAGCTGTTAATTCCAATAGCAACAACAACCCCTAATATCAGGAACAGGATGGCCAGGAATTCACCCCAGACACCCAACAAATCGGCAATACCTTTTCTCATTTTCTCTCAAAAAACACATAAAACAAAAACCAACAGACAACCCCAATAATCAAAGCAGTGATGTAAGAGTACCACTCAAACAAGAATATCAACAGTATATAAGCGAGGATGCTGCTAACAAAAAAGATATATATGAGGCGCGAATGAAAAATGACCCTGCTGCCATCCAAAGGAGGAATGGGCAAAAGATTCCACGCAACAAAATAAACATTAAAAGTAAAGACAGGATCAGAAATGAAAGCAGGAAGCACACCGAACCACTTCAACAAAACAACACCAGTAGCGAGAAAGACGTTAAACAAAGGGCCAGCAATAGCAACCTTAGCAAGAGACCCTACATTGACCTCGTATCTGAAGCCACCCAGCCTGTGCTGAGGCAAAAGAGAAATAAAAACAGCGCTGGCAGCATAGATGCCAACTTTACCGCCACTCAAAAGAACCATGATTAGCGCAACAACCAAACCAGGCCACCAAACCTTATGCTCTGCCTTCATACCAATCTTAATGGCCATGAGCCTCTGCCCTGCATGATGAACAAACAAAGCAGAACCACACAACAGAACAGCAAGAAAAAAATTCCTCAAACCAACCAAGAAATCAAACTCAACCACACCCCACTTATCAAAAGAATAAATGAAAGCAAAAACAAGCGCAGTCAGAACAAAACCATTTAATTCAGCCTTGGAGAACCAAAAATATCTTTTTACTTTATCCCAATAATTTTCGAGCATTCAGTGAATAAAATCATAATCTTTTAAATATTTTTTCACAAGTTCCTTCACTTCTCTGACGTGACCAGCACCAAGAACAACAACAATCACTTGATCAGGAAACCTTACAATAATCCTGCAAAGATTCCTCGCAATCACCTTATTCCTGTCCTCAATCAAGACCTTATAAACATTAGGATATCTTACCTTAAGCTCAGAGATGAGCCTCTCAATAAGAGCGTCCTCAGGAATCTTTCTCAGATCAAACTTAACGCCCTTCTTGAAAACAAGACCTTTGATAGCATCGACTAAAAAGTGCCATCGCTCCTTCCACGACAGTCTCCTAGAAAAATTCCTCAAAGTCTTCTCAATATCCTGATCAACCAAAGCAACATGACAACCATTCTGCTTAGCAGCCTTATAGGCAGCCAACATCTCAGAACCAGGCAAAACCCCTAATTTTTTACCCAACTTTTTCTGAATCCACTGGCCAAACAAAGCAAACAACCAGCCCTTAAGCCCGATCCTCCCTATGTCAGCAAGAGACAACTTACGCTTCTTCTTGGATAGTAACGCGCTAAGACGCTTCCTGTCAAGTTCAATAGCCACAACAACAGGCTTTTTAGAAGCAATAATGCGCTTGACATCCCTAATGCTTTCAGGAGAAATGTGGGAAGTGCCTATAAAAACGACATTATCGATCATATGATAAGAGAATACCATAATCTTTAAATAGTTTAAGTAATCGTATTTCATTACGTATACTTTACGCATAATCTTATGCAGACCAAAGGAGGGATAAAATGCTAAGAATGAAAAAACTTACAGAAACATTCAACATGAAAGTCTTTACAGATCAAGGAGATTACTTCGGAGACGTAGAAGAAGCAATACTAACACAGACAAAAGTGCAAAGCTGGAGGATAAAAGCAACAAAGAATTCTTTCTTAAACAAAGTGTTAGGGACAGCAAAAGGAGTGATAGTGCCGCACCAGCTCGTAAAAGCAGTCGGCGATATAATGATAATAAGCAGGCAAGCAGTGCCAAACACACCAGAAGAAGATATAGAAGAAACAGAATAAACCAATAACTTCATTTTTTTATCTATATTCCTAACTATCTCTTAAATCACACATTATTTTTTAATTTTAAGAACTCTTCTAACCGATATGGCCAGAAAAAAAACTGAAAAAGAAAGACAACTATACACCTTAATAGAAGCTTTAGACGCCCAAACAGATGACAAAGGAGAATTAGGGTCACTAATCAGTTATGTCATACTGACAAGCCTGATTGATTTTGAGACAAACACAGGATCAGAAGAAGAAAGGCGATTTGAAGAAATCAAAGCAATATACACAGGGCTTGAGAAAGCAATAGAACGAAGCAGAGAAGAAGACAGCTATTCAGTCTTATGCGAACTGACAACACAAAAAGCTAAGGAACTCAAACAAATCCTAGACAAAGAAAGAAAAATAGAAAATGAAACCCTACTTAAATTGATAATAAATTCCTTAACGCACCAAAAGAACTATGAAGACACCCTGAAAAGGAAAGGGCTCAGGTTAAGGGATAATGTCTATGATACAGGAATACTATATGGAAGGCGCAACATACTACGAAAGAATTATGAGGCAATAAGAGATATATTTCAGTCATAGAAAATGGACACACAAAAATACCACAAGATACTTGTACCAACTCCAGATGTGTATTCACTCAGCGGAGCAGAAGTGTTCAAACATCTTGAAAGGAAAGATGACAATGATAAGAATCTGGTTGTAGTGCCATCCCAATTCATAGAAGAGATGGAAATCAAAACAAGAAGCAACTCGTACAGCGCAGGAGCAGAGGATGTGCTCAGGTTCTTAAAAGAAACAATCAAGAAAAGCACAATCTTAAAGAGAACAGAAGAAGAAACGACACTCGTCAGCGAAGTCTTCGCAGGACTGGACATACTATTCATCCAGACAAAAGCTAACAAAGAATTGTCAATAGAGAGCCTTGAATCAAAAATAAACTCTGACAACAGACTGCAAGCAAAAGAAAAAATACTGATAACAAACGACCCTGCAAAACACATCCTGTATCATGGAAAAGGCCTAAAGATAGAAGATCCCCAATTTCTACAAGTAAAAGAGGACATAGTCAATGAAGGAATAATAGATGGGAATGACGACCTGTATGAAGAATTACAACAAAAAAGCTCTGACGGAGTGCAGCTTGACGAAGCAACAGAACTATTAGACAGGCAATTATACATAAACCAATTCATAAGATTCAGGGCGCAAAACTCTTACCAATACGCAAGAGTTACAGCCCAGCTTGAAAGAAACAAGTCAGGCAGCAGAATAATAAGCACAAAAAACGAAAAAGTCAAACTCTTAAGCCCACAAGAGTATAAAAAGAAAATAGCTATATCAAGACATTACATGAACGATATTCTCGGCATAAAGCCAAGAGATATGGAACAATACATAGCCTTAGAATACGGGCTGATGAACAAAAACGTGGAGCTATTTTTCTTATGCGGAGCACAAGGCTCAGGAAAAACACTATTAGCGTATGTGGCAGCAATAGACCAGATACTGCACTATGACAAAGAAATCAGAGAAAAAAGAGGCAGCGCGCCAGACAAGAAATCAGGATTCTTTGAGAAAATAGTCCTATTAAAACCAACAGAAATATTCGGAGGAAAAAGAAGAGACATAGGCGCACTACCAGGAAACCTGTACCAAAAACTAAAGCCGCATCTAGGATCATACTTAGATGCTCACAGAGAATCAAGCCTGTCAAAATTATTCCCTTTTGAAGAGCTCTTATTACACCCAAAATTTGAGAATGATTTCGGAGGGCCAAGATCAGAGAACCTAAAAGAACTCAAAATAAGAGGAGAAGCATTCCTTCCAAACAACACAGAAGCAATTGAAATGACATACTCAGGGCACGTAAGAGGCAGATCATTCAGGAATACACTTATTCTGGTGGACGAAGCGCAAAACTTCACACCATACGAACTGAAAACAATAATAGAAAGAACAGGAGAAGGATGCAAAATAGTCCTGATGGGAGACCCAGCACAAGTGGATAATCCTTTCTGCTCAAGAGAAATAAACGGGCTCACACACGCAATAAAACAATACATAGACAAGCCATACTCAGCACTAGTGACCCTGACAAGAAACTACAGAAGCCAAATGTCAGAAGACGCAAAATCCTGGAGAGTATTCAGCCAATAAAACAAAACATCAAGCAGGAGGAACGCTCTCAAACAAACTTAACAACCCCTTTCTTAAACTATTCCTCTCAGAAATCAAATCATGAGTCTTAGGGAAGATAGCCCATTTCTCTGAAACATCAGGATTAACAAACATAAAACAAAGCCTCGGAAACCTGATCAAGAAATCCCAATTATTAACAAGCCAATCCACATTGGCCTTCTTGTTCAAGACAACAACAGTAAGCTTATCCTTACAACCAGCAATCCTATCACGCACAGAATCATCAAGCAACCCTTTAACAAAAAAAAACTCAACACCAGACTCTTTCTTCAGAATAATAAAATCTTCTTTCTCCTCAACAGAAGAATCACTGCCGAAAAAAGAAGACCTGCTTTTGAGGAAATTCAATAACCAATCCTTCAAATTCATAATAAAAAACCAGACAAAACAAGTTTTAAAACATTTTTAGACATCAAACAGTGATATACAAAAAGATAAGCCAGAAAAAGCTAAAAGGCTGATATGAAACCCTTTGCTGACGCAGTTGCTGGCAGCCTCGCCTGACCTAAGAATTTTGTTGCAGGTCGGGATTCCCCGAATGGGACAACCCCCTTCCCGACGAAGAAAGTTATCTGGAATAGGCTCGGGAAAAGCCAGCAAC
>CAYPUD010000038.1:0-8475 GCA_964413955.1 uncultured Methanosarcinales archaeon | reverse complement strand
ATCAAAGAGGTGATAACGGCATGGTCAAGAAGAAAAAGGAAAGAAAACAATCAATGACAAAAATAGGAGTTTGGTCTTTTATAATAGGGATGCTTTTAGCAGCGATAATAGCTGTCTTTAGCACTACAGAAACGCCCGCATGGGTCTTAGGGGTACTAGCTGTTCTTGGTTTGCTTGTAGGATTCATGAACGTGACAAAAGAAGAATCAGTGCCCTTTTTAGTGGCGTCTTTAGCGTTCTTAGTGAGTTTTCAGAGTTTGGCAGCAACATTATCAATACTGACTTTTGGAGTGCTGGCAAAACAGATAGCGACATTTTTCCACTTGCTGAGCGTATTCATCGCGCCAGCAGCAGCAATAGTTGCAGTGATCGCATTATACCACATAGCAAGAGACTAAATTAAGTGATTAGAACATTCGAGAAAAAAGTAAACTCAGTAAAAGACCAAACACTAACAATAGCAGATACCAACAGCAACAACAGAAAAAAGTCAAAAAAGCAATTTTTTTATTTTTTAATTTCTTTTTACAAACTTCTGTGAGAAAGGATACGATTAATAATTTAATTGAATAAGCTAATTTATCTAATCTGTTTTCTTAGCGTCTGCTTTCTTAAAAGACTCTTTCCTGCTCTTACTCACACTCTCTGACCAAAAGCTTGGCAACTCAGAACTACATAAAGCCTCAAAAGCTGAATCAAAAACATAAAAATACGCTTTCCTCTTGCTTGCAGGAATCTTATTAAATGCTTTCATAGCAGACTCATAAAGCTTCTTCATAACACTCCGCTCCATCTTCTGCTGAAGCAAAGAACCCTCCTTGACAAGAATCACATCAGTCAAATTAAGAACATTCTTATCAATCATTCCAGTGTTCTGCGTTATAAGAATCAGAGTGAGATCCTTATGCCTAGCAACTGCCAGAAGATCTGCCAATCTCTTATTCTCCTTACTCATACTCTTTCTGGAGCCAAAAGCGACAGCACCCTCATCAACAAGAATCACCCCAGAATCATCAACATCATCAATAGATCTTATACTCCTAATCCAAGAAGGCAAAACTGTCTGCTTAACGCCCAAAGCAAAACAAGGCCTCCTCGCCTTTGCACGAATATTCTCAAGAATCCTAAACCCTAAAGCTGACTTACCAGAACCTCTCCTGCCGACAATCGTGATTATCAGACTCTGATTAAACAATCTGTTCTCAAACTCAACAAAATTTCCCTTGAAGATCTTGCTTATACCAAATGAGATGTAAGAAGCCTTCCCTTTTATCTTACCTTCCTTAGCTAGCTTAATCTTTGCATCACCTTTTTCATCAGAAACCTCTGCAGAATCCTCAGACCTAAAGCTCTTGAAAAGCCAAACAAAAAAGCGGATGAACAATCTAACCAAATATTTTACTGCAAGAAACAAGCCTAAAACAATCAGTCTAATCAGCCAAAAGAATGCAGCAAAGATTTCTTTAACTAACCACATAATCAATCTGGTGATAAAATGCCTCTTGCTCTTTCTTCGCCTCTTTGCCATAATACAAGAATAGTTCTATTGGTTAAAAAACTTTTTGAAAAACAGATGCTAATATGAAACACTTATTATCGTTTGTCTGCGAGAGTGTAATGATGCAAAATGTGAGGTTCAGCAGTAAAAGACTCTTAGGCAAAACAAGGGAATGGCGCGAGACAAAAATTTTAGCAGAAGCGAGAGACTCTTAAGTTAAACTTTAGGCGTCCTGCTTGGACGCGAACTTATTATTTGAGGAAGTTCTTTCTGAATGTAAAAAGTCGCAGAGTTGTTGGCTGTTTTTTAGATGGAGCAAGGCATTCTCTGAAGATAAAAAGTTCGCAGAGTTATTAGCAGGGTTTTAGATGAAGAAAAGTCATTTCTGAAGATAAAAAAAAATCACTGAGTCAATGAATGGTTTTGACTGAAACGTTGATCATAACAAGAAAATTTAAACAATCACTTCTTTTTAACCTTCTTCTTTCCCATCAGCTCATCCAACAATTCCTTATGCTTTCTTTTTTCCTCAACATAGACTGCAATCAGAAATGCAAGAATGCCTAACTGAAGGATGATTATGAACTCAACAATTGGCAGGTTCAAGCCAGCAAACATCATTCATTTTCACCTCAATATATCCCTATCAAGAAGATAGAGCATTAAAAAGCAGAAAAATTGTAGTATAAAGATGACCAAAAATACCAGTGAAACAGGCAAATCAAAGCCAAACACGAACATCCTCATACCACCTCTGCCAAATATTTCTTTCCATCAAACCTTGCAATAACATAATCAAACTCAAAATCAGGAGTATAATCATAACTGAAAATATTCACTTCATCCTCTTTTAAATGTAAAGAATACACTTCAGTAAATAAAGTTTTCCTTCCTTTGTCCCAATCAACCTCTACCTCAACATTCCTTTCTCGCTTGTTCCTGTTGTCAAAAACAAGGTAGAACTGGACATGATTAAAATATCTTTCTACTATTGCTTTGAATGGCCTTACATTAACTTGAAGCTCTACTTTCTTAGATGCTAAAGGCACACCCGCAGACAACACTCTTAGCTGAGCATCTACTTTTTTGGGAAACATGACAGGAGGAGATATCCTTAACTTATGAAAAATGTCAGAATCTGGCAGCAATCGTGTTGGTGGGTCTGACCAGATAAACCAAGAATTTCCTGCAAAAGACACTCTTCTTGCGAACATACCAAAAAAAGGCTTGTAAAATAATGGGTTAACATGTAAAGGATCTGTTTTTGTTATAACTAAAGGAACAGCTAGTGCAAAGCTAACTTGCTCAATAGATTCTGGATTTGGGTTATGAACAGATGCAGGTAAACTTGCTGTCTCACGAATAAATAATTCTAAAGAGTTGCTTGAATTTATGGTGGGTGGAACCGCCTTAAGATGCCCAATCAATTCAAACTCACTCATAGGAGCAGGACGTTCAGGGTAAGGACAGACCTTGACTGTTGAGGGCATAGGGAGCTTAATATAGTAAGGGACTCTTATTCTGTTACCAAACATATCAACAGGGGTGCAGTTTCTGTACTGAAAGCCTTCAATGCAAACAGTCCAGTTAGTGCATTCATAACCAACAGCAGTATAATGCACACCCCCTCCTCCCTGGGGAGTTGGCTGGACAGGGCAAGTGACATTAAGCGCTCCAGAAACATAATAAATGATGCTGCCATATCTTGGTGTTGGAAGCATAACCTGAAAATCAAACTTACTCCCATTATATCCAGTCAAATCTTGCTGAAATTCAGTGGCGAAAACTAAATTATTTTTTGCATCATTAAAGTAACCCTCCCTGAAAGAAGAATTCTGAGAAGAACTGTTCACATAAGTATAAGTTGTAGGAACATTATTGACTATGGAGCCGCCAATGATAAAAGTGGTTTTTTTGGTGAATGTTTTAGAACCAGAATCATCATAAGAACCTACCATAAAAGAATCCAACAAAGTCAGATTTCCTGCATTGAACACAGAAGGGGGAGAGCTTGAATTGCTGAAAACAATAAAACCAGAGATACTCAGAGGATTGCAAGGAAGCTCAAAACGAAGATCAGAAAGATTGACATAACTCCCTGTCGCATTGACTGATGTGGAACTGGGAGGGATAAAAAAAACATCTCCTGCAAAGCCCTGCCAGTAAGGAGTCTGAGAACTACCAAAAATGGCTAATGCTGATATGTTGCCTCCCTGAGCCTCAATACTTCCCTGAGCAAAAACAAAAGGCAATAAAAAAAGTGCAAAGCACAAGGCTAAGCACACTAATGTCTCCTCTTTTTTCCACGCCGCCATAACAGTAACAATAACAGCAACAATATCAACAACAAGAGTATTGGGACAGTTAACTTATTGCTCATTACTCCTGACAAGAATCCTCCTTCAGGAGCAGTCACTTCATTCTCTGTCTTAAATACTCTCAAAGGCATGACTTTCTCAACAGACTTAACCAATACATCTTCTCTGCTGCCATAATTGACCCTGGTCCTAACTTTTGGATTATCAGCCAGATCTACATCATTCATCCTTTGTTTAATCCTCAAGTCAGACAAGCCTGCATTTACTCTTTCAACACCAGGCATTTCAACAGTTATAGGTTCATCATCAACAATCAAATCAATTAACATAGCATCGGCAAAACATGCCTTGTTTGACTTGACTGTCACAACAAACCTTTGGATGGATTTTATGTACTTCAGATCAGTTATATCCATAACACAGGAATCCTTCACTTCAATCATCTGCAAAGGCACTTTAAGGGTTAAAGCAAACTCAAGAGCATCCCTATATGCGCCGAAAGGAACAAACACATCAACATCAATCTTATCATTCACATACTTGCTCAAGTCAACATCAAAAACAAACCCTTTAGTCTCGCTCTTACCAATCAACTCAGCAGAATCACTTCCAACAGTCTTTATCAACTTACCATTCACGATAATACCCAAAGATGGCTTCAAGTAAGTCTTGACATCCTTATTGTTCTTCAAAACAAGCTCTAATTGCTTAGTCGCCTTATTATATTTCAGACTGACAAAAGCAAGATCAAGATCAACTCTTGGCAAAGGAAAAATATCAAGGCCTTCTACAGGCGCGTAAGGGGAATCCTGCTGAGCAACACCCTTACCAAACTTGACAAACAACTTAATCCCTGCCTTGTCTTTTACCATTTGTCCACTAGGCAAGAGATCATTTCCTATAAGCACACCAACACTATACCCTGCATTCTTGATGTAATCAATGACATAATCAGGCACATTACTCTTACCTACAAAAATGACAGGCTCCTTAAACTTTCCTGAAAAGATTATCTCATTCTCAAGAAACTCACCATTAGTCAGAACAGCCTGTTTAGGATTCATAGACACCCTGTATTTCTCAGCAATCGCAATATTATCCTTAAACCTGTTTCCATTATTGATCACTTCAGGAGAGAATTGAGATAATTTCTCATAAACTTCTTTGTCAAGGTCTCCATAAAGCAACAACTTACTCGGCTTTCTCGACTTCAAGAAAGAAGCTACAGAATCGATGGAATCCTTATCAGCAAACAAGACAAAAGATTTTGATAAATAAGCGTAAGGAGCGACAGAGACTGCAGAGTAACCATAAGTTGGATCAACAACAATGAAATTCTTAACATCCTTCAACAAGTTAGCAATGTAAAGGTTGCCCCTGCTTCCTCCGCCAACTTTAATCGTATCAACATCAAACCCAAGACTATCAAGCCTTGACTCATAATTTTTTGCATAAGGCTTCTGGTCTGATTCAACAACAATGATTTTCTGCTCCTTATCAAGCAAAGGGATAAGAATCTCAGAATGCCTCAAGCTCACCAAGAACTTATTGTCGTAATTATTAAGCGCAGCATAGATCATGCTGGAATAGACATCCTGCCAGTCGGCGGAATTTGAAATAACAAGTTCTGCTGTTGATATTGTTGTAGTCAGCAACAAAGCCAAACCAACCAAAAGAAAAAATTTTTTCATTTTAACCTTCAACCTCCATCTCTTTTTTTAAACTGTTAACGAAGCAAGAATTATCTGACATTTAAAAAGTTTGTTCTTTTGTTAAATATATGTTGCAAACAGAAGAAAAATGCAATATGTAAACAATAAAAAGAAAACAAAAATAAAAAATAAAAAACTGCTTAACTAAACTCTATGTAAAAGTAGTATGTCTCTGTCTGCGCACCTTTCTTATCAGGCACCATAAACTGGAAGTTATGTGTTCCTCCATTAAAGCCCTGACCTGCTGTTAAACTGTTGTTAAGCAATTCTCCTGCATATATATAATTTGCAGAGTCTGTCAGGATAATCTCTTCCCAGAAACCAGTGCCTCTGTTTGTTGTGTTGTACGTGAATGTTCTGCATGCAGCAGTCACATTGATATCCCCTACTTGCCAAGTCTTGCTCAACGAAGCATTTGTGAACGTCCTTCTTACACTATCAGGACCTCCTCCAGTAAGAGACGTCTCAATATTGCAATCCTCCTGTCCTGTTATTGAAGTCCAGGTAACAGCATTGCTTCTTGAAGCATATATCTCTCCAGTTATGTTGCTGACAGTCCAAGAATACATCTGATTATCAGCAGAGTCAGCCAAAGTCAGATTACCGCTTGCATTTCCAAAAAAACCCTGCCAAACTAATGATTTTGACCTGCCAGTTACACTAAGCCCAGAGATATTACCTCCCTGAACAACAATGCCTTGAGGGTTTCTGCCACCCCAAGTTGTCTCGCTCACTTCTGTTACATTTGCTCCTGTCGGTTCTGCTAAAACTGAATAAGCAAAAACTGACATCAACAACAAACCCAAGAAAAGTAACAACCTCTTATCCATTGTTCACACCTCTCTTTTAAATTTTAATTAGTTTGGTAAATTGTATACTGATATATAAATGTTTTGTTTTTACAATCTTTACAAACTAGATTCTTTGTTCTTAAATCAAAAAAAATATAATAGTGCAATTATAACTAACTATATTCTACATAGAAGTAATAAGTGGAAGTGGAACTATTCTGAGTTTCTGGCAGCAGCATCTGGAAGTCATGCTTACTTGAGTCAAAGCCTGTTGCGTTCTGCTCAATAGCTGTTGCATAGATTGTGCTAACTCCATCTGTCAAAATCAATTCCTGGAACTTATCGGTCTGAGCAGAGCTATTTATATAAGTCCATGCTGCGCAAGTTGAATTAGCGGAGATACTGATATCTCCTACTAAAATTTCTGCGTTCGCGCTTGGCGTGAATGTCGCATTCACTCTGTCACTAAACAAGCCTGTCAGATCCTGGTCAACGCTGCAGTTGTTTTGCGCAGTAATGCTCTGCCAACTAACCGTGCTGCTCCTTGAAGCAAAGATCTTGGCGTTGCTCAAGTTAAGCGCTTGCCAGCTGTATAGCGTGTGGTTGGCAGCATCACTCAAAGTCACATTTCCGCTGATATCTCCGAAAATACCTTGCCATACAAGGGTCTGAGTTTCTCCAGACAAGTTAAGCGGAGTGTGCTTACCTCCCAATGCACTGATTGTACCAAGAGGCCTGACTGGCATGCTGTCTGCGCTTAGCTTATTCACTATTGCGCCTGCGGGCGCTCCGATAGCTAGACCTAAGCTAAGGAGGACAATGGTTAGCAGCATTGCTATCGCTAACTTATTTTTCAAACGCATTTAACCTCCACCAGATCCAAATACCTTTACCTGAGCCTACTTGCTTGCCCTTGATGACGCCATCTCCCCAGATAGATGTCAATCTGTGCAAGACTTGTTCACGTGAGAACTCAGGTATGTTGTCGACAACTTCCTTAGTATCTAAAGGAAAATCAGATGAGTTGATTGTAGTTAAAACAGGCTCAATGTCCTTGCTTGAATGCATTGAAGGAGCTGGAAAAGTGAAAGATCCTTTCTTCCACCAGACCCAAACACCTTTGCTGTACTTGTAGAACTTGCCGTCGATCAATCCTTTTCCTCTCAGGATGTGCAATCTCTTGAGGATTATCGACCTTGTCGCTCTTGTTCCAGTCTTTTCAAGTTCCTCACATACCTTCTTTTCAATCTCTTTAGTTTCTAATGGCTGGTCTGCAGCAGAGAGTATCTTAAGTAAAACATTTGAAACATAGTCTATAGCTTTCGCTGGATTATTTTTCAAATGCATCAACCCTCCACCAGATCCAGACACCTTTACCTGAGCCTACCTGCTTGCCCTTGATGACGCCATCTCCCCAGATAACAGTCAGCTTGCGCAAGACTTGTTCACGTGAGAACTCAGGAACTTGTTCAGTAACCTCTTTTGTTTCAAGAGGATAAAGAGAAGAATCAATGACAGAAGCCAGCTTTTTTTCAGAAGGTTCTAATGCAGAATGATCAGGCAAAGGCCCTTTCTTGAATGCGCTTTTTCTCCACCAGACCCAAACACCTTTTCCAGAACCTAAGAATTTAGCTTCTATCTCCTCAGAATCTTTGAGGTCATGAAGCCTTTTGAGAATGATCTTTCTTGAAACAGGGAATTCTGATTGGACTAAAGCTATGATTTCAGCAGTCTCTAAAGGCTGGTCTGAAGTCTGGAGAATTCTAACTAATTGTTGGGAGATGGCGTCAAATCTGCGCATTAGTATCCAAAAAAGGCTACTGATTTAAAAATCTATCGGTGAATCTATCGATGAACATTTTGTCGGGATAATTTACTAAACTAAACACTAAAGAATCTAAAATTTATCTCAATTCCAGAAAATACTTTAGCTGAGAAGTATTATAGCCATAAACCCTAAGGAGAACTGGGACTTTAATCTCATAATCATAAGCTCCAAACAAACCAGGCTTATTCCTATTAATCTTAGAAACAAATACCAAAGTCTCATTGCCGCTAAACTGGCCATCAGAATCATTAGTAGAATCCCATAAAATTCCTGTAATGAAATTACTGCTATTAGTGCTGTTGATAAAAGGCACATTTTGGATCAGTCT
>CAYPUD010000037.1:0-8519 GCA_964413955.1 uncultured Methanosarcinales archaeon | reverse complement strand
GTCTTGCATAAATTTTTATAAAAGATCATTATTCTCCTCGCTTTATGGAACTTATTTCATGGCAGGATTTTGAGAAGGTTGATCTGCGTGTTGGAACGATTGTTAAAGTAGAGGATTTTCCTAATGCAAAAAAGCCTGCTTTTAAGTTGTGGGTTGATCTTGGAAATGATTTTGGCATCAAAAAATCCAGCGCTCAGATAACAAAACTCTATTCAAAAAAAGACCTTATTGGCAAGCAGGTCATTTGTGTTGTCAATTTTCCTCCTAAGCAGGTGGCTGATTTTATTTCAGAGGTTCTTGTTGCTGGTTTTGTGCTTGATGATGGCAAAGTTGTCCTCGCTGTTCCTGATAAAAAGATAGTTGATGGGGTCAGATTATCATGAAGCTTGCTCTTGGTATTGAAAGCACAGCGCATACTTTTGGCATTGGTATAGTCTCTTTTGAAGGTGATATTCTCTCTAATGAGAAGTCTCTTTTCACAACCGAATCAGGGGGGTTGATCCCTTCGGATGTCGCTAGGCATCACAAAAGGGTTAAAGAAAAAATCTTAGAGCAAGCTTTTAAGAAAGCAGGAGTCTCATTGAAAGATATTGGTTTGATTTCTTTTTCTCAGGGCCCTGGTTTAGCTCCTAGCTTATTGGTTGGTCTGGATTTTGCCAAGAAACTTGCTTTAGATAATGGCATTCCTTTGATTGGCGTCAATCATTGTATTGCTCACTTGACTATCGGTGATTTGGTCTGCAAGGCAAAGGACCCTGTTTATTTGTATGTTAGCGGCGTCAATACACAAGTAATTGCTTTTGCTGGAGGGAAATACAGGATTTTTGGTGAGACTCTGGATATTGGCTTGGGCAATGCGTTGGATAAGTTTGCAAGAGAGGTTGGCATTGGTTTTCCTGGAGGGCCGAAGGTTGAGATGTTAGCGAAGAAAGGAAAGTATGTTGAGCTTCCTTATGTTGTTAAGGGCATGGATATATCTTTTGCAGGCATCATCACTAAGGCAACGCAATTGGTCAAAGAGAAGAAAGCAAGTGTTGAGGATGTTTGTTTTAGTCTTCAGGAGACTTTGTTTGCTATGCTTGCAGAGGTTGCAGAGCGCGCTATGGCTCACACTGGCAAGCAAGAGCTTCTGCTTATTGGTGGTGTTGCTGCTAATAAGAGGTTGTGTCAGATGCTTGATGTGATGTGCAAAGAGCGTAATGCTGTCTTTAAGGCAGTTCCTTTGGAGTTTGCAGGTGATCAGGGCGTTATGATCGCTTGGCAGGGTGTTCTGGAATTTAAAGCTGGCAGAAGCGACGATCCTGATGTTGTTGACATAAAGCCTTATGAGAGGAGTGATGAAGTCAGAGTTATTTGGAAGTGAGCAGTGATTGGATTTTATTTGCTATTTTAAACAATGCTGATTCGAAAAGTTTATAAATAATAGTTACAAAAAGGACAATATGGTCAAAAAAGTTTCAATATGGTTAATTCTTGAACCCTTGTTGTATTCTGAAGCTTTGCATCTTGCAGAGATCGCCAAAAGACTTAACAAGGCGCACACAAGTGTGAGGAAACAATTAGCAGTTTTTGAAAAGATTGGCCTGGTTTGGAAAGAAAAAAAAGGCAGGCAAACTTTTTATAAAATTAAAAGGATTCCTTTGTTTATTGATTATGTGTCTATAATTGAGAAAGAGAGGTTGATTAAGAGATGTCAGGATGAGTTGGTCTTGAAAGAAATTGTGGAATTCTTCCATAATTTTAGTAATGATATTGCTCTTTTTGGTTCTGCTGTTGATTCTTTGAAAGGCGCTGGAGATGTTGATGTTCTTGTTGTTGGAAAGTTCAACAAAGAAAAGATAAAAATAATCGAGGAAAAACTCAACATTAATTTTCATATCATAAATGTAAGAAACTTAAAAAATGTGGATGAATCTTTAAAGAGGGAGGTCATAAAAAAACACTTGATTATTCAGGGGTGTGAAACGTGGATAAGATGGTTGATAAGCTGAGATGGTGTTTTAGTAAGAAGGGTGTAAAGTTAATTGAGCCAAATGATAATCTGGCAAAAGAATATTTACAAAATGCTGAAGAGACTTTGGTTGTTTTAAGGGATATAGAAGGAAAATCGAACATGTGGTTGGCCGCAACAAAATATTATTGTGAGTATTTTACTATTTATGCTTTATTGATGCGTCTTGGTGTTAAACCAGAGATTCATGATTGCACTATAAAGATTGTGGCTTTTTTAGAAAAAGAGGCTGTCCTTGAAAGAGGAATAGAAAAACTGTTGGAGTACGACAAAGAACTGCGGATTGATAATCAGTATTATTTAAAAAATAGGAAAGTTGAGGTGGATTTTAATGGCTTGAGAGATTTTATTCTGGAGATTAAAGAACTGGTAAACACAATTTCTATTGAGAAAATTGAGGAAGTGAGGGAAAAGATTAAGAGGTTCTTTTAGTTTTTATAATTTAGATCATTCTTCAGGTTAGAAGCTTCAGTCCGGCTTTTTTCTTCAGGGTTATTAGCTGGGTTTGCTTAGTGAATTTATATGCCTATTTTGGCTTATTTTCGTAATTTTTGCGGGGGTTACCCCTATCTGTAAAGAAAAAAAATGCTTTTTTTACCTCTTTTTCTTTGCGGTTTTTTTAGTTTTCTTCTTTGATGTCTTTTTAGTTGTTTTTTTCTTCGCAGTCTTCTTTGTTGTTTTCCTTTTCACTGTCTTTTTCTTAGTTACTTTCTTTTTTGTTGTCTTCTTTTTTTGTTTTGTTGTCTTTTTCTTAGTTACTTTCTTTTTTGTAGTCTTCTTTATTGCTTTTTTCTTCGCTGTCTTTTTCTTTGTTGTTTTCTTTTTTACTGTTTTCTTCTTTTTTGTTGTTTTCTTCGCTGTTTTTGTCGCTTTCTTTGGCGGGAGCCTTGCTAATGGCTCAAATATCAACCCGCAGTCCCTGCAGATCAACTGGCCTTTTAGGTTGTACACTACATTGTCTGACCCGCAATAAGGGCAAATTCTGGTCTCTACTATTTCAATCATAGCTTTGTTTATGTCTCTTAGGGTTTATAATATTTGCTTTTTACTTAGAAATCGTAAAAATCAAGGCTCTTTCTTTTTGCTTTTTGTCCAAAGCGCTTCTTTGATGACTTCTTTTATATTTGTTACAGGGATTATTTTTATTTTTGCAAGTTTTGATTTGTCTATTATGATGTCTTTCAGGTTTGATTTTGGGACAATCACTCTTTTTACGCCGATCTCTATTGCTGCTTCGACTTTTGCGCTTACCCCGCCGACAGGCAGTACGTCTCCTCTGACTGATAAGCTGCCTGTCATTGCAGTGTCCTGCCGCACTGGTGTTTTTGTTATTGCTGAGATTATGCTTGTTGCTACTGCAATGCTTGCTGAGTCTCCCTCAACTCCTTCGTATGTCTGAAGGAATTGCACATAGATATCATATTTTTTTATGTCTTTTCCAAAGTTTTTCTTGATTATTGCAGACACATTTTTTATCGCTTCCTTTGCTATGGTCCCCAGCTTGCCTGTTGCGATTATCTCTTTTTCTTTTCCTCCTGGTGTGACTGCGCTTTCTATTGGAAGAAGTATTCCTGAGTATTGGGCGCCGCTTCCTATGACCGCCAACCCATTTACCCTTCCTATTCTGCTGCCTTTTGTGATGATGACGTCATATTCTTTTTTCCTTTCTATGAATTTGTCAGCTATCTGTTTTTCAAGTGTTCTTGATAACTTTTTTGCTTTGATGACCTGTTCTCTTGTTACATATTTTGTCTTTTCTTCTTTTGCAAGATCCCCTGCAGCTCTTACCAAACCGCCTAATTCCCTTAGTCTTAATGTCAGGTGGCCTTTTCTGTTAGCCATCTTTCTTGCTTCATTTATCACTTCATCCACTGCTGCTTTTGTGAAGTGGGGTATTTTCCTGTCTTTTTCAACTTCTTGCGCCACGAATGTCGCTATTTTGTTCCTGTTTTCTTGTGTGTCTTTCATTGTGTCTTTCATGTAGATCTCATACCCATATCCTCTGATTCTGCTTCTTAACGCAGGGTGCATATGTTGTACTGTTTCCATGTTTCCTGCTGCAACCAGAACGAAATTGCATGGGACTGGCTCTGTTCTGACCATTGCTCCTGCGCTTCTTTCGCTTTGGCCTGTTATGCTGTATTTCCCTTCTTGCAGCGCTGTTAGAAGCTCTTGTTGAGTGTGCGGCGCCAGTGTTGCTATTTCGTCTATGAACAAGACCCCTAGGTTAGCTTTGTGGATCAGTCCTGCCACGACTCTTTCATGCGCAGGAGTGCCTAGCCCCCCTGATTGTAATGGATCGTGAAGCACATCTCCCAGCAACGCGCCAGCATGCGCTCCTGTTGCGTCCCAGAATGGAGCTTGTTTCTTGCCGAAATTGTCTACTATGACTTTTGGTGTTTCTGGTTTTGATCCAAATGCCAGGGTCCTTCTTCCAACGCTCAGCATCATAGAGACAGCTGCTACAAACATCATGCCGCCTAAGAACAGTGCTGCGAACATGATTGCTCCGACTGCAGCGCCTTCTAGCCTTGTGTAGTATGATCTGGCCCACCATGGCGCAATCATTGAGAATATTAGCAATATTATCATTATTATGTTGCTTTTTCTGAATAACCCTATGTTTTGAATTCTTGATTTTGAGACCATTTCGCGCCCTTTGCCTGCAGGGACTGTTCTTATTAGTGGTTGGTTATCATCATTATGGTTTGGGAAAGCGAGTATGTCCACTAGTTTTTCTTTCGGCAGCATTTCTGCTAGGGCTAAGCCTAACATTGATTTTCCTGTTCCTGGCTCGCCTATCAGAAGTACATGTCTTCTTTGTCTTGCTGCTTTTTTTATGACTTCTACTGCTTCGTCTTGCCCAATAACTTGCTCTGCAATCTTTTCAGGAACCTTTATTTCAGCTGTTGTTTTGAATTTGGAATCCTTCATTTTCTTTGTTTTAATGTAAAAGTTGTTTTTATTTATAAATGTTTTATTTAGCTTTTTGTCACTAATTAATAATTAAAAAAAGCGAAAGATTTATAAATGATAGGTGTTTTTAACTGATTATCATGGCAGGGGAAACAAAAGAGGGAAATTATGTGGCTTTTTTGGACATCTCTGATGTTCACGATACTCTCAAGATCGATGAAAAGACAGGTGTTGATTATTTTCCTAAACACTCTGCTTATGCCAAGCTGGCAGAAGAGCAGGGGATTGAGTTCATAGTCAATAAAGGAGATAATTTTGACGAAGATCGCTTGGTAAGGTATTTTTTAAGGGACGTTGATAATATTATTGACCTTTACGTCAGCAAGAGATTATCGTTTCGTGAGGCAGATCTGGCAGAGTTAGGAAGTTACATATCTTATATTGGAGAAGGCGGAGGTATTGATGAGGTCAGGAGAAAATATAATGAGTCAGAAAATGCACGAGAAAAGCGAATGTTAAGCGACATAATTTCTAAATATGATCTGTTTGGTCAGGAAGAGATCCAAAAAGCTATGATTAAGCGAGAAGAGGCCAAGGAAGAGATCCTTTCTTCAATAACTGATAAGCTTAAGGAAGCAGAGGCGAATATCAATAAGTATTATAAGGATGTTCTTGTTACTGCTTTGATAGAAGCTTATGATGCTTATTCTGGCAAAGTCTTGATGGTTCAGGGAAATCATGATCCAGACATTGTTTTTGAGGAGCTCCAGAAGAAAGCAGGGAATAAGTTTATTTTCCTTGATCGCTTAGAGACCCCTTTTAAGTATAAGAATTTCAATATCGCAGGAATCAACAATATTGAAAAGCACAATCTTTTCCCTAAAACAGCAAATTTTGAACTGCCTGACCTTTACAGCAAGACGCTGTTTGGAATCACCAGACGTGAAGCGGCAGAATTAATTCTTAGCGAGCTTCAGAAGAACCCTGAGTTCATGGCGCTTTCTGATGAAGAGAAGAGAGATGTTCTGGCGAGAGAAGTCCAGGAGTTTGCTAGAAATTCTCCTGTGTACCAAAAATACTCCAAGCCAGAGTTTGACCGTATTGACTTTTTGTTCACTCACAATGGGCCGACAGTTGGAGGAGACGAATTGAGATCACAAGTTGAGAAGGACAAGAATGGAAACAAAGTGTTGAAAGAAGATGGAACTCTTAAGTTTGATAAGGGCATTGGTGATTCTGACCTGGGCCTAGATAATATTATTATGCGAAAGATGTATCAGAATAAGATAGGATTTGTCAGTTCAGGCCATATTCACAGTCTTCTCAACCCTGCAGAGATAAGGATGCAGAATCCTTTTGATCCAGATCATGACTTGAGTGTCGTTGCAGCAAGGACTGATCCTGATAATGCTTTTATCCATTACGCCAGTAAAGATGAAAATAATAAGATGAACATCAAGTCAAGAAGGCTTTCAATAAGGTATCAGGACGAGGAAAAGAAAGCTGCTTGATTTTTGATTGTTAGGTCAAGTTATTCTTGTCACGATTGATTCATCTGAATCCTTTTGTTGGTGATTGTTCTTCTTTTTGTTGTATCTGTGGAAGTTCTTTTTTTACAGTTTCTTTCTTATTTTCTTCTGTTTCTTTTGGGCCCTTCATGATGAGGTATACTGCGATTATAAATGTGATTATTGCGATTGTTGGAGCTAATATTTTCATGTTGACATCAGCAGAGTCTATCCAGTCAAATCCTCCCAGGACATAGAAAACGAATAAGATGAACACAAAAGAGCCCACTATTTTCATCAGTTTTGTTGATCCCATTTTTGGGAATCCTGTAAATGTGAAGATGACAAGAGCCACAAACCCCGCAATCAAAAGCACCACTCCGTATTGCGCTATCCTGTTTATTACAGCCACTGTATCTGCATAAGCGATGACAAAAAGAGACGCTGCCACAGCAATCACTGCATTTAGTTTTGCTCTTGGTTTTCCGTCTCTTTCTTTTCCTAAGACTTTAGTCTTTTGCAGTACTGCATATAAGAGCACAAATGTGAGCATGAAAGGTATCAGGACTGTTGTCAGGCCGATCTTTTCCAGGACTAAAGCCGCCTCTTTTGCAAATTGCTCCATAAGATTAGATTAAATTCTTTTTATTTAAAAACCTTTATCCATAAGGCTTGCAGATGTCATAAAATTCGCATTGGCCTGTTGACCACTTGCACAATCCACTGACTTTTTTTGGATAGTCCTTGATATCTTTGCTTTTTACTTTTTTTGCAGTTTCTGCTATCTCTTTCTTTGCCATCTCAAGAAGCTCTTCATCCACTTCCTTAAGCTTTTCTTTTTCTTTCAGGAAATAGATTCCCACCTTCTTTGGCAGGACTCCATGTTTCTCAAAATAGAGCAGGCCGTATATCCCTAACTGCAGAAGATGCTCATTCATATTGAACCTGCTGCTTGTCTTGTAGTCCATAAGATAGATGTGGCCATCCCTGTTTTCTATTGCGTCTATGAATCCCTTGACGCCATAATTTTCTGATTCGTATAATTGTTCTCTTACTGGTGTCAGTTTCTTGAATCTTTCTTCAAAGCTGCCTTCAAGTTGTTTGATTTTCTCAAGGAATTGTTCTGTCCAGTTGAAGAGCATCATAAGTGTCTCTTCAAAATAGAATATCTCTTTTTCTTTCTCAAGTTTTACTTGTTCCAGCTTTTCTTTATAGTTTCCCCATTCTTTGACTAATAATTCTTGTATTATTGTCTTGAGTTGAGTTTCTGCTGTCTCAAGACTGATATTGCTGACGTCCTGATCAAAGAGATGTTCTAGGACGCTGTGAGCGATATTTCCTCTGACTTGATGTATATTTGGCGGAGCAGTCAAGCCAAGAATATAAGAGTAATAATATTTTCTCGGGCATTGCTTATAGCATTTTATTGAGCTTGGACTTAGAAGCCTCTTTTTTTCAGACATGTTGTTTTTGATTCAGCGGCTTGTTTAAAAGTCTTTTGGATGGAAATGTCCAGTGAAAAGTGTGTTTGAGATAATATATATTTAATTTAAGAGTTCAAATGTTTCTGTAAAATATTTTGTCTGGATGGAATCTATTCCTGATTTTGTTAAGTAAATTAAGATTTTTATTTGTGTTTGAAAAATATTTCAGCCTCGGAAAAAGATTTTCAATCCCTCATTGCTAAATAATTTTAATTGTCATATCTTGTTCTTATGCATGGAGAAACAGGTCTTAGCTCTTGCGATTTTAGTCATTTTGATAGGCATCCCTTTGCTTGTTTTTGCCAGCGCTTTTCTTTCTCCTGATAAGAAGACTACAATAAGCATTGAGGGTTTTGTTGAGGATGTTTCAAGCAATGGGAAGGTTTCTTTCATTAAGCTTAAGCTTTCTTCTCCTTTGACTGCTGTTTCTTTCTCAAAAGTGAATCTGAGCAAGGGTTCTTTCATCAAGGCAGAGGGTCATCTGCAGGATTACAAAGGCAAACTGGAGTTTATGATTGATGGCTTTGACTGAAATCTTTTTGGGTGTTATTTGCGGCATTGGTTTAGGGACTTTCACAGGACTTATTCCTGGCATTCATG